>PETS01000040.1 GCA_002781265.1 Candidatus Falkowbacteria bacterium CG02_land_8_20_14_3_00_36_14
ATATTATAACCTAAATCATTGGCTTTTTCTATTTTAGAGCTAATTTTAACCGGACACTAGTGACAAAACCCCATAAAATATGGGGTTTTGTTAGTTAGTGGTCTTTAAAAAGAAGATTTCCAACTCTTTAAACGAGATTGTTGAGGAAATTAAGTGGTGGGCGGGGTTTTTGGATGAGGTTAATTATTAGTATCAAAATAGCTAAAAAATGACAGTGAAAGGCAATATTATACAAAATTTTGTGCGAACTTGACATTTATATTCAATTGGAATATAATAATATTAGATTTAATACTAATAATTGTAATAATCTAAAATATATGATTCACAAATTTTCTTTTAAGAATTTTTATTCTTTCAAAGACGAGGCAGTCATAAATTTTGAAGTAAATAGCAAAGCGCCAAAAACCGACGCCTATATTCATGATGGTCAAAAGAATAATTTAACCAAGGTTTTAACTGTGATGGGTCCGAATGCTTCGGGCAAAACTAATCTTTTAAAGGTACTTCCTTTTTTACAATTTTTTATAGTCGGCTCTTTTCAGCAAAATCCAGATGACAAAATACCGGTTAAACAGTTTTTGTTTGATGAAAATAATGATCCGTCAGAATTTTCAGTGGAATTCGAAATTGATAAAAAAATATATGAATACAGCCTAATTGTTTCTGATGATAAGATTATTAAGGAAATTTTAAAGGTTAAGGACATTGGCCGTTTTTCAACTTTATTTAAACGTGAGTGGAGTGAAAAAACTCAAAAGTATTTATCTAGTTTAAAAAATTATGGATTACCAAGTAATTTTGTTGGTCTTTTACGTAAAAATGCTTCCATAATTTCTACTGGTAATCAAGTAAATCATCCGTTGAGTGTTAGTATTGTCGAGTATTGGAAAAAAATACAAACCAATGTGGTTGAGGCTGGCAGGGTTTTTCGCTCATTTTTAGATGTCGAATTATTTAAGGTTTCAGAATACTTTTATAAAAATCCTCAATTAAAAGAAAAGGCTCAAAATTTATTGCTCAAATTTGATTTAGGGCTATCGGGGATAGATATTAAAGAACAAAAAAGTCCTAATAAGGATGAGTCGGAATTATTTTATGTGCCAGTCGGAATACATAAAAATTTAAATGATAATAAAAATCCAAAAACGTTGCAATTTATTTATGAATCTGGTGGCACTCGTAATTTATTTTTAATCCTTTTTAAGGTTTTGAATGCCCTGGAGAATGGCAGTATTGTTGTTTTTGATGAGTTTGACGCCGATTTACATCCGTCCATGATTCCTGAGTTGATTAATTTATTCATTTCTCCAGTATTTAATAAAAAGAATGCTCAGATATTTTTTAGCACTCATCATCCTCATATATTAAATTCCCTTGATAAATATCAGGTGGTTTTAGTTGAAAAAGATGAAAATGGTTGTAGCGAGAGCTGGCGTTTAGACGAGATAGAGGGCGTTCGTAGTGATGACAATTATTATGCTAAATATATGTCTGGAGCTTATGGGGCCACCCCTCGTTTTTAATTTTATTTAATAATCTATGTCTAGATCAAATCCATATAAATTAAGACCACAAAAAGCCAAGCTTACTATTTTAGCTTTTGGTGAGGGGCAAACAGAAAAGGCCTTTTTAAAATATTTAGGGTCGGTTTATATTTTGCGGGAAAGTGGAATTTCAATAGATTATGATTATGCGGGAGGTAAAGACCCAGAATATATGATTAGTAGAGTCATTAGAAAAAAGAAGGCGGGTGATTATTCTAAAATTTTTATTTTAATGGATAGCGATAAGGAGGTTCTAGATAAAACCAAAACAAAGGCTGGCAAAACAAAATTTTAATAATTTATAGTAATCCCTGCGTTGAGGGTTTATTTTTAGATATTCTAGAAGAAAAATCAAATTCAACCAGTAAAAATTCTCAGTTATGCAAAAAGGAATTTGAAAGCAAATATCTTAATGAGAACGATAAAATGGACGAAAAGAAATATGAAAAATTTTTTAATATCGATAAATTAGAGTTAGCCCGAAAAAAAGTCAAAACTATTGATGATTTAGTAAAAATTTTAAAAAACGAGAGCTAATGAGTTAGTCGCATTGGCGGAGTTTTATATATAATTAAGTAAATTTAATATGGCACAAACAAGTAAAAAAGTTGCTTCGTTGGCATCAAAATTATTAAGAAAAGATTTGCCAAGAAAAAAAGAAAAATCGGTGGCCGCTAGTGCTCTGATGCAAACTAGGAGTAAAAAGAAAAAATAATTAAACGATTAGAGCTTGAGAATTTATTTATCGTGTCGCTGAATATAGAACTTTTGTGAATTTGGATATTACTTAGCGGGGCAATAAAATTAAAATCAATAGCGAATCAAATTATTTTTCCAAGGCGGTTTAAAACTCGCCTTGTTTTTTAAATGCCCAGGAAACCTCGTACGAGCTTTCCTTCAAAAGCTGGACGG
>PETS01000096.1 GCA_002781265.1 Candidatus Falkowbacteria bacterium CG02_land_8_20_14_3_00_36_14
TTCAAATTTATGTTATATAATAAATAATAAAGGCGAGGTGCTTTTACAGAAAAAAGGCGGGGATTCGGGCAGGGGAATTGGAAAACGTTTTAATTTTAATAAAGAAAAAAAGTTAATAGATTTTTATGACTTATAATTATAATAAAATAAGGAATAAAGTAAGAGATTTGGTTAAAAAGGCCTGTTATGCAAACAAAAATATATACACCCATACTGTCTGGCCTTATCATATTATTCCGGTAGTCGGCCATAGTTTGTTTTTGGCAAAAAAGCTGGGCGCTGATAAGGAAGCGGTGGAACTGGCGGCCTATCTTCATGATTATTCTTCCTTATTGGATCATAATACTGCCAAAGATCACCATAATCACAGTTCTTTATTAGCGCGAAAAATACTAACCGGCTTGAAATATCCGGAAGAAAAAATAAAAGAAGTAGTTTATTGCATTTACACCCACCGGGGCAGCATTAAATTAAAAAGAGAAACTCTTGAGGCGAAAATTGTCGCTTCGGCTGATGCTATGTCCCATATTTCCGATCTAGCCGATATGTTTTATTTAACCTTTGGCGTGCATAAATATCAAACCCGTAAAGGAGTGGCTTGGCTTAAGAAAAAAATTAATCAAAGCTGGCAAAAAATAATGCCGGCGGGCAGAGAAATAATCAAAGATGATTATAAAATTGCCATGCAAATAATTAAAAAAGCTGAAAAAAGATCCAAACTTAATTATTAATTAATATCAATAAAAAAATTTTATGAGAAAATTTATTTTATTATTAACAATATTAATTTTAATTTCCAGCTGTACCACGGCCAAGAATCAAACCAATATGGAAAATAAAATTAATTCCGCTAATGATAATCCGCCCAGTGAAACTAATCCTGATTTTATAATAAAATCAAATGGCCGGGAAATCCGCTTCAAAGATTTATCATCAAAATATGACCAAGCCGTAATAAAAACTAATTTAGGCGATATAAAAGTAAAGTTATATGTGAATGATTCCTTATTAACAGTTAATAATTTTATGAATTTAGCCCAGCAAGGGTTTTATGACAACACCAAGTTCCATAGGGTGATTAAGGATTTTATGATCCAAGGCGGCGATCCTTTAACCAAGGATGATGATTGGTCAAACGACGGTACCGGCGATCCCGGCTATCAATTCAAAGATGAAATAAACAGCTATAAATTAGTCCGCGGCAGTTTGGCCATGGCCAATGCCGGACCGGACACAAACGGCTCCCAGTTTTTTATAGTTACAGCTGAAGCCACCCCTTGGCTTGACGGCCGACATACGAATTTCGGCGAAGTGGTGTCAGGCATGGATGTCGTGGATAAAATTGAAGCAATGGAAAAAAATGAAAACGACCATCCTTTAAATGATATAATTATTGAAAATATTGAGTTAGTTGAAGCAGAATAAAAAATATTAATCATTTCTAATCCCGAATTCTCGGTATGAATAATCACGTAAATTATCCGTCATTCTGACCCTGAGCCGCGCTGAAGGGGAATAATTCCGTGGATTTCATTCACAACGGGATCCTTCACTGCCGTTCAGGATGACGTATTAAATTCATCACTTTTGATTAGCAGAATCGGATGGTGTAAGAGTATGGGCTTATGTTAAACGGTATAATAGGACTGTCGCACCCGCCTGCCATGGCCTATGGGCCCATGGTATAGTGGTAGAATGTCGCATTCGCATTGCGGAGACGGGAGTTCGATTCTCCCTGGGTCCACAGGCGATGGCAAGCGGGTTGCGGAGTTGGGTTCCCTGCCTGCCGGTAGACAGGAATTCCCGGTAAGTCCACCAATCGTAACTTTCGCCGTTATCGTTATATAGAAGATTGATAATAAAATAATAACTCCTAAAAATTATTTTATGAAATTAGAATTGGAAAAACCAAAAGTTGGCGTTGGAGTGATGATTTTAAAAGATGGAAAAGTTTTGCTCGGCAAGCGTAAAGGTTCGCATGGCGAAGGAGAGTTTGCGTTTCCAGGCGGACATTTGGAATATATGGAATCATTCGCGGACTGCGCTAAAAGAGAAGTTTTAGAAGAATGCGGAATTGAAATAGATAATATCCGTTTTCAATTTTTGGCGAATGTTGTAAAATATGCGCCAAAGCATTATATTCACGTCGGTCTTTTGGCCGATTGGAAAAAGGGCGAGCCAAAAGTTATGGAGCCAAATAGGTCCGGATCTTGGCTATGGTATGATATTAATAATCTTCCTGAACCAATTTTTAAAATGTGCGAATTATCTATTAAAAGTTACAAAAGCGGGAATAATTATTTTGACATTTTATGATGTTAAATTATTAATTTATAAAAATATGCAAAACAAAAATATGGAGAATGAAAACATTGAGATTAAAAAAAGTTTTACCAAGGGGCTGTTTGAATTTTTAAAGGAATATTCTGTTATC
>PETS01000073.1 GCA_002781265.1 Candidatus Falkowbacteria bacterium CG02_land_8_20_14_3_00_36_14
AGAAAAAATAGCGTCTACATTATTTTTATCTTTAAATAATATTAATTATCCACAGAAGGTAGCTTTGACTCTGCAACAGTACATATATTGACATAATATATAAAAAATGCTATTATATTATATTCTTGAACCTTAAATTTTCTTATATTTACCCTGTTAAATTTTGAGAAATTAAAAATTCTCAATTAGTGGTTTATATCACTAAAAAATATTAATATTTAACATAGTTTTGCTCCGCAATTTTTGGATTAAATTTCATTTTCCATTATATTGTCATTGCGAGGAGCGTAATGCAATGAAGCGACGAAGCAATCTCGGTATTAAAAGTTTAACTAGTAATTATTATTCAAATTATTATAACGAGATTGCTTCGCTATGCTCGCAATGACAGTTTATTTTTTTATATAATGAGTTAAAATTTATTTAACCCAAAAATTGCGGAGTAAGATTAGAAAAATAAGGTGCCAGGAATAATCCTGCACTTTGACAATTTATAATCTTTTATGGAGGATTCTGTTATGGCAGATAAAAACAAAAATACAAAACAAGTTGACCAAAAAGATAACGGTCAAAAGGCAACTGGGGCAAAAAACACAGATAGCAAAAAAGAAGAAATAAAAAAACCAGTAATGCCCGCTCGACTTGAAATCAAACTAATTGGAGTGCCAGGAGATTATTTAATAGCCATTCAAGTGGTTAATACTATCCGAGGGCCACATGAATGTAAAATTTTTCTGGCAGAAAACATCAGTCGGGATGAAGTTTCAATTTTTCCTGAGGCAAATGCTCCAAAAGAAGGAGAATCTATTACCCCAGTAGAAAAAGAAAAATCAGAAAGAATATGTGAAAAACCGACTGATAACTATGGATTTCTTTCAATTAAACTTAATAAATTCAATGAAAGAAAAAGGGAAATCTATATACGGGTCATGGGAACAGATTTAGATACAAAAGAATGTATTTTGTTAATCGGACCACCAAGTCCAAAGATAAAGGTTGACTTGGTGCCTGGCGGATTTATGCCTAATTTAAGAAATGCAATCAGGCAGATAAAACTGGACGGGTTTTGGGATAAAATTTTTGGTGGCGAAGCAGAATTAAAACCACCGGAACCAACCATAACAACTTTCCGTGACCAAATAACCGGACGTTTTGGTAAATTTTCCGGTCTTTTTCTGACCAGCAACAATACCAGATTGGCTGTTCTTACGGTTTTTACTATTCTGATGTGCATAAATGCAGTCAGATATGGTTTCGGCGAGTCAGTATTATTTATGGAAGGGTACCAATATATCGCTCCCATCGTTGAAAAAGCCAATGACGACAAAGTAAAAAGGGCTTTTTTAAAAATTTTTTGGGGAGAAAAGGGGAATCCTTTTATGAGTGAAGTAAAGGCAGACTTTGAGGAATTTGAGGAAAATGAATATGAAGTTGAAATAAAAAAAAGTAGAGAAGAAAGAAGTTGGTTGCCAATTTTATTGGCTATTATATCGCTTATATTTCTGCCAATCTACGCGCTAATTTCATCACGGGAAGAGATTAAACTGTTTATATCTCTTGTTGGTGATATCCGTAGAAGAAAAAAGATGAGTGCAGAAATAACTTCTGATATTTCTTTACCTTCACCATCAACATCCACCGGTGAAGCGACAAAATCGAACACATTTTTAGATGAGTTTAAGAAAGAATTTTATATAGAGAGCATCTTTGAGGCAATTAAACTGTTTATAATAAGAAGGAGATAATTTATGTTGGATAAAATAAAAGAATTTCCATTCACTAGAACCTTGTGCAACTATTCGGAACAGCTGATTCTCATTTTAATGGCATCAGTTGTTATAAAATGGCTGCTTCCGCCAGATGTTAGCATCAGATTCATCTTTCAGCTGATTCTTTCCTTTATTGTGCTGAATATCATGTTCGGCCTTTTAGAAAAAGATTCAGCCATGAAGAGATTCGGCAGAAGGATTATGTTTGTCATTGCCGGAGTCTTGGTCTATTTGGGAGCAAGAATCTTAATCGGGGTATATTTTGTAGGGGTGCCTATCATCCAAACCTACAACGATGCAATAAGCGTCGGCTTCCCCGGGGGATACTTTAGAAACAGCATCCCCAATAGCCTTATGTTTGAACTGGCCTTTTTGCCCATTGGCATGTGGGCATTATACGCAGTGCTGAAAGGCGGAAAGGGCCAGAAAAGGTTGATGCACCTTCTCGTCTTCATCGCATTTTTAACGGTGGCTTGGCAGATCACCCAGCCCGAAAGTGCGCAGGCCATGAAACAATATGGCCAGTCCAAAATCAGAGTTGCCACTAACACTCTGATGCTGGAAAGCCTCGCCAACGAAGCTAAGGCAGCACTGACGATAGCTATCGTCAGAGAGGACACTAAATTTTTCAAAAAAGGCCAAAAAGTGGCCATTAATGACGACAAAATCGTCATGGACGGGAGTGAGCCGACCATCTGGGTAGTACCGGAAGTAAACGGTGTATTCCATGGCGGTCCGGCCAAAATTCCTTGGCGGCTTCTCTGTTTTCCCCAGCCGCAAAAGGTGGAAAACGGCGGGCAAAGCAACCCGCCGGCGATGACGGAGGAAGCTATACGAATCTACGAAATTAGAAATGAACCTTATGTTTTTTACCAAAATATAAATGAAGCAACTGATCATTGGATAATGCTTCCTGATGGTAATAAACATTACACAGTGTTTTCTTCAAAAAATGATCGTTTTGATATTTTACTTCCAAATGGAAAAAGATATCACGCCTGGGAACTTAAGGAATTACCAAATCAATTTCGATTTAAAGTAAAATTAATTTCATTAACGAGGGAACCAATCTATATGACAACTAAATATTAGGAGGTAATAAAACCATAATGGGAGAGTATATTTATACTCTCCCTCTTTTTTTATTATTAAAAATGTGGTTTAATGTAGGTATATAATAAATTAACCTAATTATATGAAAAAACATTTATTTATCTCTTTATTAATTATTTTTGTATCATTATTTATTTTATATTCAAAAATTAGCATAGCTGAAGTTGGAGCACCAAGTAGCGGCGGTGTAGTTCAACTCTCCAACCCCCTCGGTCCGGGATCGGATACGCCTACGGAGTTGATTGGTACTATTATTAATGCTGTTCTGGGCATTGTCGGCTCTTTGGCGCTGGCCATGTTTATCTACGGCGGCCTCATCTGGATGACGGCGGCCGGCAATCAAGAAAGGGTGACGAAAGGCAAAAATATCCTGATATGGGCGACCATCGGGCTGGCGGTCATATTTTCGGCCTATGTCATGGTCAGATTCGTCTTTTCCAGTATTGGGGTGCAAGAGGCAAGTCCGCGACCAACAAACGGCCATAACATAAATATTTAAACCTCACCCCAACCCTCTCCTTATTAAGGAGAGGGAGTAATAGGTAGATTTTAAAATCTTGCCAAAATATTATTTTATGCTATTATAAAAATAAAAATAAATTAACAATCCTATGACATTAACCGCGGCCCAATTTAATAAATTAGCTACCAAGGAAGATTTAAAATCTTTAAAGGATGAATTTTTAACAAAAGAGGAATTTAAGGAATCAATGGATCATATTTCATCCACTCTTGTTATAGTTGTTAAAAAGCTTGACGATATTGAGCATGCTTTCGTTTCCAATTTAGCCGCCCATGACCGGTTTGAGAAAAGAATAAGCCGGATTGAAAAATATTTAAAGCTAAATTCAATAGCATCATAAAATATAAATAATAAAATTATTAACATAAAAACGGCCTAACGGCCGTTTTTTAATAACCCCCAAACCCCCTTATCGGGGGCAAATCTTTCCATGATGATAGATAATTATTTAACCAACAAGGCCGCGCCGATGGCGCCGGCTTGCTCGCCTAATTTTGATTTTACCACTTTTATTTTTTTTGCTTCCGAGCTTATTATATTTTCTTTCATCGTCTTTTTGATATTGGATAAGAATAGATCGCTTGATTCCACCGCTCCCCCGCCGATTATAAATATCTCTGGATCAATTAAATTAGCGATATTGGCAAAAGCCGTGCCCAATAAATTGCCCAATTCCGCGTATACCTTCTCGGCCAGAACATCCCCCCGGTAGGCCTCCTCGGCCAGCTGAGCCGGATTATGCTGGGTTAATTTGTGGTAAGCGGCTTCCAAGCCGATCATATCATTAAAATCAATAATCATCTGCCCGGGCTCTCCGGCCCCGCCATGGGCGCCCAAATATATTCCGTTATTAATCCACCACGCTCCGCCAATGCCAGTGCCGATTATTATGCCGTAAATATTTTTGTATTTTATACCGGCCCCAGCCAAGGCTTCCGTGCGGCAAAAACAGTTAGCATCATTATCTATTGCCACCGGCAAACCGATTTTTCCCTCAAGCTTAGAGGCAAAATCTATTCCGTCTATAATCGGAATATTGGGAGATTTTAAAACTATTTTTTTATTATAGTCAATCACTCCGGCCACGCCCAAACCAATCCCCTTGATTTTTACTTTATCAGCCCGCGCCCGGTCGGTAAGCGGCTCTAATAAAGCGTCCATCATTATTAAAAAATGCTCTAAATTATCCTTGGGAGTGGCTAAAGTATAATCGGCCAGCGCTTTCTCGCCGTCAAACAAAACCGCCAGCATTTTAGTACCGCCGATGTCTATGCCGATGGTATAATTTTTTTGTCTATTAGGCATTTGGATTAAAATTTTTGAATTTTATAATTTTTAATTTTTAAATAAATTTTTGGCCTCATTCCATAAGGCGGGGTTATTTTGCGTCTCTTTTTCCCAATACCACCATTCCGCGCCCCATAAATAAAATTCGGAAAAGCCGGCTTGGCGCGAAAATTCTAAAATTTCTTTGAATTTTTCCAAATTCATGGTTTTGTCCCTTTCCTCCCTTGTTAAATTTTGATAGGGTACGGGACCCCATGGTTCGGCCTGCAATTCAATCACAATCCATTTATCCGGCCGGGTAAATAAACGGGTAATATTTTTCTTAAAGCGGAAAAAACCCGGCTTGATTGGATAGTGAATATATCTTTTTAGCCATTGGGAATAAGTATCGCGGTACATAGTCGTGCCGAATATATTGGCCCGACGCGCGGCCGGAATCCAAATGGAAAGTTCGCCGGAATCGGTAATAACTATCGGCCGCGAATCTAAATTTCTTGCTAAAGCTATTTCTTGATCCAAAAAATTCTTATCCAATTGGGGACAATCGCCAAAATGGGATAAAAAAGGCTCGTTTTCCACCTGCCAGGCGATAATCTGGACATTATCTTTATAGCGGCTAATGGTATTGGTAATATAATCTAAAATTTCGCTGTCTTTTTGATTTTTGGATAAATCATCGGCCCAGCCTGGAATATGACATTCCGGCCAGCGGGGAAGGCGGCTGCCGATAGACAAAATTATATCAGCGCCGGCGGCGCTGGCTTCATTAATTTGCCAATCCAAATCTTCCCATTGAAAAACTCCCCTTTCCGGCTCCACTTCATCCCAATAAGCGGGTAGCCGGAGTTTTTTTACTTTTAAATCATCTAAAACCGCCTTAAATGCATCCTGATAGTTAAATCCTAATTCCGTGGCCTGTTTTTTGGAAAATGTTAGGCCGTATTCCAAATCCTCTTTTTTATAAATTTGGCCCTGGCTGAATAAAAAAATGAAAAACATTATAAATAAAAAAACAATAAAAACTGTTTTTATCTTTTTAATAAATTTAAACATGAATGAAGAGCTCTTTATTTCTTTAATTAATTACACATCCAAAAAATATTATTAGTGGTAATATCCCAGAGGCAATCAGTTAAATAATCCACTACAAACCAAGCTATCATGATTATAATTAGGCCAATAACTCCGTTTCTAATGGTATTTTTAGCCTTAGATACCTCTTCTTCTCTTCCTCCGGAAACCATCCATATATAGCCCGCGTACACCATCAGCACCGTTAAAATTATGCCTAAAAAACCTAAAAATATTTTTATCATTAATGCCACTACTACTCTAATGTCCGAAGGGGTAGTGTCATAAACTCCGGCAAAGCTGTCCAAACCGCCGTCTTGCACCATTTTTAATAAATTGTCGTCCGCTTGCGCGTTTTGGATCGCAATAAATGACGTAATAATTAAAATTAAAGATAAAGCCACCAATAAACTAATAATTTTATTATTTTTTTTCATATTGTTTAGGCAATAATTTAATTAATTTTATTTAATATCATATTTATATTATAGCAAAATAAGCAAATAATACAATAAAATCTATGGGTATTAAAAAAGAAGAATATAATGGTATAATAAAAATAGAAGTTTTATGTATAAAATAAAAATTATGCGTTTATTAACCAAAGTGGCTTATAATACGATTATGCAAATAATCAGTAAAGTTATAACAGCTTTATTGGGCTTGGCGGTAGTAACTATAATGACTCGCTATTTGGGTCGGACCGGTTTCGGACAATATACCACTATTATCACTTTTTTGTCTTTTTTTGGAATATTCTCCGACCTGGGGCTTACTCTGACAACTGCTCAAATGATCAGCCAGCCCGGAGCTGATCAAAATAAAATTTTATCCAATCTGTTTACCTTACGTCTGGTCTCGGCGGTCATTTTTTTGGGACTGGCTCCTTTAACGGTCCTATTTTTTCCTTATGATTATATTATTAAAATAGGCGTGCTGATTACCTCCCTGTCTTTTCTTTTTGCATCCTTAAACCAAATCCTTATCGGCTTATTCCAAAAAAATCTCCGAATGGACAAGGTATCAATAGCTGAAATAGCCAATAGAATTTTCCTGTTAACCGGAGTGGCAATAGCCATCCGCCTTGATTGGGGCCTTTGGGGAATTTTAATAATGGTGATTATTTCCAGCCTGATAAATTTTTTACTGCTTTATCTTTTCTCTTTCCGCTTTGCCCGCATTAAATTGGACTTTGACCGGCTATTATGGAAAAAAATCCTAAAAATATCATGGCCGCTAGCCTTAACCATAATCTTTAATTTAATCTATTTAAAAGCCGATACCTTGATTTTATCATTAATAAAAACCCAGGCCGAGGTCGGTTTATACGGCGCTTCTTACCGGGTAATTGATGTTTTAATTATTTTCCCTTTTATGTTTTCCGGATTATTATTGCCGATACTGGCTGGGAGCTGGGCAGCCGGGAAAAAAATTGATTTTTATAATATTCTGCAAAAATCTTTTGATGCCATGGCTATTGTGGCCATTCCTTTAGCGGTGGGCGCGCAATTTCTGGCCAGTCCCATTATGGCGCTCGTCGGCGGCCAAGAATTTGCCGCCTCCGGCCCTATTTTGCAAATTCTTATTTTGGCGGCTAGCATAATTTATCTAGGCAATATTTTTTCTCATGCCATTATCGCCGTTAACAAACAAAAAAAAATAATCGGCGCTTATGTTTTTACCAGTGTTACCGCTCTAGCCGGCTACATTATTTTTATCCCTAAATTTTCTTATTTCGGAGCCGCCTGGGTAACTATCTATTCGGAATTAATTATTAGCTTAGCTTCGTTATTTTTTGTCTGGAAATTCACTAAATTTCTCCCTAAAATTAATATATTATTAAAATCTTTTACCGCCTCTATTATTATGGGCGGGGGGCTTTACGGCGCGGTTTTAATCATCGGCCAATTAAATTTATTTATCACATTAATCTTTGGCGCAATCATTTATTTTACCTGCCTCTATTTATTCGGGGGATTTAAATTTATCGCCTGCAAAGAGATAATCAACAGCGCGAATATAAAAAATAATAAATTAGATTCTTAATATGAAAAGCGATAAAAATATTTTAATTATAAATTCGTCTCCTGATAATTTTCAGCCCATATTTAATTTATTGCTTGAGTTGGATATTATTGATTTTTCTTTCAGCTTGTTCTGGTCGGGAAAAAAAGAATGGTTTAATAAAAAATTCAAAGAAAAAAAATGGCTGGAGAAAAAAATATATCTTGGGCCGCCAATCGGCAATTCATTTTATTTTTTATTTTTTATCATAACCCTTCCCTTAAATTATTTGCTTTCATTTATCTATATTTTGCCTTACAAATATTTCAAAAAAATTGATACTATTATATGCTTAGGCATAAACGAAAAAATAATTTTTACGCCCCTAGCTAAGATCCTAAAAATAAAAGTGCTTTGGCTGGAAAATTCCGATTTTTATTTGCCTAATTTTTACCCTCCAAAAAAATTATTATTTTTATATAAAATTTATTCCCGGCTGGTTCATATTATTTCTTTTACAAAACTAACCGAAGAAAAATTAATAAATATAGGGATAAAAAAAGCTAATATACGATTAATTCCATTAGGAACAAAATTAAACCAATACAATCATCAAGAAAACATCTTTTCTAAAATAGCTCGAACTGAAATATTAAAATTCAACCATAAATTTTTTACCATCGGAACAATAACCGAGCTGAATAAAGATCAAAATATAGAAATCCTATTCCGGGCCATAAAAACTTGCCTGGCCATAATTCCCAATATGCAAATTATAATAGTGGGCGAAGGTGAAGAAAGAAAAAATTTGGCTTGGCTGGCAAAAAAAATGGTCATTGACAATATAGTATGGTTTGTCGGGAAGCAGTCTTATCTTAAAAAATGGCTGGATAGCTTTGATATTTTCGTATCTACCAATAAATTTTTTAATTTAGATGATTTAGAAACAATCTTAAAAGTAATGGCATCTAAAATTCCAATAATCGGGCCCAGTAAGGCCGGCCTGGAATATGTAATCAACAACTCGGCTAATAATTTATCTGAATTTTTAATTGCTTTTAATAATAGCGATGAATTAGCGGGAAAAATAATTAAATTATTTAAAGATAAAAATTTGCGCCAAAAATTAGGGCAAATTAATAATATAAATGTTGAAAAAAATTTTAATATGGCCAAGCAGGCCGAAGAATTTAAAAAAATATTATGAATATAAAAATAAGCAAAAAACAAGCCGGTAAAAGACTGGATATATTATTAACGGAAGCCATGCCCCTGGCTAATGATAAAATTAAATTATCCCGTAGCCAAATTAAAAAACTTATTAATGAAAATTTTATACTAGTAAACAATAAAAATATTACTCCGCATTATAATTTAAAAGAAAATGATACTATTTTAATAAACCAGCCGGCGGAAATATCTATTTCAAAAAAAATTAAAAATACTAATATTAAATTGCCTAAAATAAAAATTATTAAGGAAACTGATGCCTATCTGATAATTAACAAACCGGCCCATTTAGCGGCGCATAACGCCCCTCATATCAAAGAAATTACTTTAGTGGATATTCTATTAGCTAAAAACCCTGATCTAAAAAAGATCGGAGAAAATCCAGATCGGCCGGGCATTGTCCATCGCCTTGATAAAGAAGTGAGCGGTATTATGGTTATTCCCAAAACACAAGCATTTTTTGACAATATAAAAAATCAATTCAAGGAAAGAACCGTAACCAAACGATACGTGGCGCTGGTTTACGGGCAAATAAAAAAAGATGACGGTGAAATAAATTTTCCAATTAGCCGAGCCAGTGGCGGACATAAAATGGCGGCTCTGCCCTTGTCAGTCAATGGAAAAAAAAACGGCCAAGGCAGAAGAGCCCTTACTGAATTTAAAGTCATAAAAAAATTTATTAATTATACTTTGCTGGCCGTAACCATAAAAACCGGACGCACCCATCAAATAAGGGCTCATTTGGCCGCTTACGGACATCCAATTGTCGGCGATAACCTTTATAGCACTAAAAAAACCCGGCTATTGAATAAAAAGCTGGGTGTAAATAGAATTTTTTTAGTAGCCAATTCTTTAGCTTTTTTTGATTCTATGAATAATAGGCAAAAATTTAAAATAGATTTGCCCAAAAATTTAAAAGAAATTTTAAAAATTATTAAATAGCATGATAAATAAAATTAATAAAAAAATATTAGTTATTGGCGGACCAACTGGCGTTGGAGAAAGTGCAGTTACAAAAAAAATTATTGAAAAATATCCTGTTTTTACAAGATTAGTAACCGCCACAACTAGAAAGCCTAGAAAAAAAGAAAAATACGGCAAAGATTATTATTTTTTTACCAATAATAAATTTAGGGAAGAAATTAAAAAGGGCAATATATTAGAATATCAAAATACTAGAAATAAAAATATATATTATGGCACATTTAAAATTGACTTAGAAAATAAATTATTAAAAGGTTATAATATTATAGTTAACCCGGATATAACAGGTGTCCGCTATTATAAAAAGAAATATAATGCTATAAGTATATTTATTATGCCTGATAATTTTAATAATTTAATTAAACGACTTAAAAAAAGAGATGCAAAAATTTCGCAAGAAGAACTTAATGAAAGAATAAACTATGCAAAATATGAAATTAAAAAAGAAGCTCCTCTTTATGATTATAAAGTTATAAATAAGCAGAATAAGCTAGAAAATACAGTAAATAAAATAACCAAAATTATTAAAAATGAGAAATATATTTAATACTTATCATGGTAAATTCAAGGTTTAACTGCACCACTTTCAATATATTCAGCAATTACTTCATTGGGAGTTAAATAATTTAATTTTTTTCTT
>PETS01000103.1:0-446 GCA_002781265.1 Candidatus Falkowbacteria bacterium CG02_land_8_20_14_3_00_36_14
CTGCTCCCAAGCTTAATTTAATACAAAAGACACCTAAGTTAAGGTAAAATAATTATGTCTACTAATTATTAACCGAAACAAAGATGTCTTACTATCATTTTAAACCGGAACAAAGAAATGAGCTATCCGCCCTATTGCGAGCCGGCCTAAAACAGAAAGAGATAGCCGAGCTGTTAAGCAAAAGTCCCGCGGCCATATCTCAGGAACTGAAAAAAAATTGGACAGATAATAAAATCGGCTATGACGCCGGATCGGCCAAGAAAAAAACTAAGGAGCGGAGAATAACGGCCAATCAAAGATTCAGAAAAATAGAAAATAATAAATGGCTGAAAAATTATATAGTCAAAAAAATAAAAAAATATTGGTCGCCGGAACAAATAGCCGGACGACTGAAAAGAGACTGGCCTAATGATAAAAACCGGCACATCGGCAAAGACAGTATTTAC
>PETS01000103.1:488-2845 GCA_002781265.1 Candidatus Falkowbacteria bacterium CG02_land_8_20_14_3_00_36_14
TGCCAAAAGGGCAAGTACCGGCGCCGGTATGGCGCGAGAATACGGGAAAAACAGCGAGAAGCGCTGAAAAAGAGACGGATAGACCAACGGCCGAAGATAGTGGAAAAACGAGAGCGCGTCGGCGACTGGGAAGGAGACACTATTGTCGGCAAAGAACGAACCAAACAGATCCTAACGCATGTGGAACGGAAGAGCGGATTGCTGTTAGCTGACAAATTGGAATACTCCACAGCCGAAGAGACTAAAAACAAAACCATTGAACGATTTGATAGAATATCTGAAAATAAAAAATACACATTAACATACGATAACGGAACCACTTTTTCCGAGCACGAAATGACTGAGAGAAAAACAGGAATAGAAATATATTTTGCCTGGCCGTATCATTCCTGGGAACGAGGCACTAATAAAAACACCAATGGATTGCTTCGGCAGTTCTTCCCGAAAAAATCAGCTTTTGCTATGATAACACAAGAGCGAATTAATGAGGCCTGCGGCCTCATCAATAATCGCCCGAGAAAACGACATGGTTATTTAACCCCGAACGAGGTATTTTGTCGCCAAAATAATTAAGCTTTGGAATAGAATTTAACTAACTACCTTGAGGATACCTCGCAACTCTGTTGCGGGGTAATCCATTAATGTTTATAAATTAATAAAGTTTAAATCGATTAAAAAGGGATTCCCGCCTGCCGGCAGGCAGGCCTCAACAAGTTCGGAATGATAAAAGGAAAAAGTAATTAGTAAAAAAAATAAAAAAATGCAAAAAAAATTCTATATCACCACTCCGATTTATTACGTCAACGACAAGCCGCACATCGGCCATGCTTATACGACCGTGGCGGCCGATGTTTTGGCGCGGTACCGCCGGATGATCGGCGATAAGGTTTTTTTCTTGACCGGCACGGACGAGCATGGGGCGAAAATTGAGGAAAAAGCAAAAAAGGCGCGTAAAAAGCCGAAAGAATTTACGGATGAAATTGCGGCCAAATTCCAGTTTAGCTGGGGCGAGCTTAATATTTCTAATGATAATTTCATCAGGACTACGGACAAGAATCATATTAGAGCCGTAACCAAGGCCTTGAAATTTATGCGCACTAAAGGTGATATCTATAAAGGCGTTCATAAAGGTCTTTATTGCCGGGAATGTGAGCAGTTTAAAACCGAGAGAGATTTAGTTGACGGCTTGTGCCCGGAACATAAAATTACTCCGGAAAAAGTGGAAGAGGAAAGCTATATGTTTAAATTGGCAAAATACAAAGATCAACTGCTTGAAAAAATAAAAAATAATGAATTGCAAATTTTGCCCAAGGAAAGAAAAAATGAAATTATCAGTTTTTATGAAAACGAGGGCTTAAATGATATTTCTTTTTCTAGAAAAAATGTCGGATGGGGAATACCTGTTCCTTGGGATAAGTCGCATACGGCCTATGTTTGGGCTGACGCTTTTTTAAATTATTTAACCGGTATCGGCTGGAACGGCGAAAGTGAAAGCCCCCCTGACAAGGGGGGGGAGGGGGGTTTTTGGCCAGCTGATGTCCACCTGATGAGCAAGGATATTTTAAGAGTGCATGCCACCATTTGGCCGGCCATGCTCTTATCTTTAGGATTGCCGCTCCCAAAAACATTATTCATTCATGGTTTTTTTAAGATAGAAGGCCAAAAAATGAGCAAGTCTCTCGGCAACGTGATAGCGCCGGAAGATTTAGTCAGAAGATATGGCGTTGACGCCGCCAGATATTTGCTTATGAGCGCGACCATCTTCGGCCGGGACGGAGATATCAGCCAGGATAAATTTGATGAAAAATTCAATGCGGATTTAGCAAATGGCATTGGAAATTTAGTAGCAAGATCTATTACTTTGGCGAGTAAAATCAATAGTTTAAAAAGTTTATCGGGTGGGCAAGAATTAAAAGTTAAAGAATCATGGTTAGAATACGAAAAAGCTTTGTATGAATTTAAAATTGATACGGCTTTGGACGATATAAATAGAATGATGAAAATATCAGATAATTATATTACTACCAATAAACCCTGGGAATTGATTAAGAAGGATAAAGATAAGGCCGCCGATATTTTATATAACATTTTAGAGACCATTCGTCATATTTCCTGGATGCTTCTTCCTTTTATGCCGGAAACGGCGGAAAAGATTTGGGATAGCTTGGGCTTAAATCCAGCTGATGAGCTTAAAAAAGATTTTAAAAAAGCAATAAAGTGGGGCGGACTGCCGATTGATACGAAAGTTAATAAAGGGGAGGCGCTATTTCCTCGCTTGTAATAAACTCATCGTCATTGCGAGCAAAGCGAAGCCCTGCCTGGCCGCCTGCCTGCTCGCCTCGCTAAAAGCTATGGCG
>PETS01000005.1 GCA_002781265.1 Candidatus Falkowbacteria bacterium CG02_land_8_20_14_3_00_36_14
TGATTTTTGTCAAATTTGGCTAATCTTAAAAATAATTTTTTGAAAAATTTTTACATTGGCGACACGGCCATAATATATAATGAAAAAAATATTTTCATTAATAACTCCAGAGCAAACATAAACGTAATGCCTTGATAAATTCATAACCCTAAATTTACCACACAACCTTGTCTCTCTTTCATGAGGGCATGCCATATTCTTTCTCCTTTCTTAAAAGATTGTTTGTGGTTTTATTCCTCCGTTAATAAAACTTCTCTTCTTTAAAATAAATCAAAAGATCTAATAAATATAATAATTAAAAAATAGCATCATCAATGCTATTTTGTTAAATAAAACAAATAATTAAACAACATCTTTTCTATTCATCTTATTTCTTGGTAAAGTCGCAATCTTTTTTTCCGTTTCTAAAATATCGGAAAAATCCCTAAGTTCACCCAGTTTTCCCCGATAATTTTTGGCATCCAAATAATCTACGAATTTTGAATACTGGGAATGATGCTCTTTTAAATTATTGGCATATTTTATCGGGCACCAATACCTTTCGGTCCGCCCCGCTATTTCCATGCCATAGCGCAAAAGATTGTTTATATAACTGCAATAAAGGCAGTTTAATTTTTCCAGCCAATTAAGATACGGGAGCAGGCGCCGATCATAAATAAAATACTGGTGGCTTCAGCAATATCACTCTTCAATCGTGATCCATTTTACGGTCCCTGCTAAATAACCATTATTTGCCAGAATTTCTTCTCCGGGCAAAGGAATGGACGGATCAAGCGTGCTTTTGATCTGATAGCAGGCCCGGCTTGATCCTTCTCGGAGCTGGAAAGAGTGTCCGGAAATATTCCGAAGATAGGCATTATAGGCGTCTATTCTTTCCTGAGTATTAACCACCCAGGAAAGCGCCTTGTCCCACTCATCTTCCGCCACTTGATTGTTGTTATAGTAACTGTGGCTGGCGGTTTCCAGTTCCTGAAAACTGTGCGCGCAGGCGTTCAGCAAATTCTCGTTTTCCGCGTTGCTGATTGACGCTTGCGCATCATACCTTTCTTCAATCTCATCTTCTATGACTTCCAGCATTATGGCCAGCCGATCTTTGGCCGGACCGTCCGGCTCTTGGGACAATCTTATTTCTAGATCGTCCCGCTTGACTCCGGTGGAATTTTGATTAACATCCACTCCTTCCACCGTGGCATTGGCTAAAGGCCCAGGATCCGACGGCAACACATAGCCATTACTGGACAAGCCATGAACATCCCCGCCCGTGCTGTTGACAACAACCGGCTGCGCGCTGCTGTCCTGTATAAAATTAACAGGCCCATATACATCTGGTGCCACAGACGCAGTATTATCGTTATCCGCGGACAGGTTGGTCATGCTAGATCCGTTGTTGGCGGAAGTGTCTGGTAATGCGGGCAAATCTGATTTTTCTTTTTCCGCTGGTGTGGAAACTTCCGTATCGGCTTTGTTGCTGGCCGAATCAATTGGCGCTGTTTCCATAGAATCGGACGCAACCGAATCAGACTGGTTCCCTGAATCTGGAGAAGATGGCGATGATGATCCTCCTCCGCTTCCGCCGCCGCAAGAAAACACAAAAAACATCAAAACTAGTAGAAGTAGCTTTTCCATATGGACCTCTCTTTAATGGTTGTTTTGGCTTTCTCACCATGAGAATGCTAAACGGCTCGTTCCCCCATCAAATGAAAAAGTTTTCTACCACTTCTACTTTTTAAAAATTCTACTTTATTCCTTCCGCTTCTTTCGGTGAAACTCTAAAGCTTTGCCCTCCTTTCTTTTGATTAAATTTCTCCCAGCACATTGATGAGTCAGCCCTCTGGCTCATCACCTCGTCTAATACTTTTTGCAAAATCTCGCCCGATTTTCCCGGAAATAATTTTTCAATATCTTGGCCAAATAAAAAGAGTTTCTGGCCAATTTCTTTAGCCCTCTCTTCCCCGGCGGATGAGCAGCCGATTTCCAAAGCTTCTTTAAAAAGCTTTTCAGCTTTTGCCTGTAAGGTAACATTCAACCTAATGCAATTTCCGCGCGCTTTTCTTGCTTTTGCCCGGTGTATATAAATTCACCGACAAAAAAGAAAAATAATCCTATTAAAATTACTACTAAATTTCCAACTTTCATATTTTTCTCCTTATTTTTGAATATTACAAAAATATCTTTTTCACCTCTTTTCTTTCTACGCTTGAGCGCTTTAAATTTAGATGCTTCACCTCCTCTCTCTTTATAATGTTTTTTGATATGATATATAATTATACTAATAATAGCTATTTTTTATAAAACAGCTATCTAATTGTCAAAGTGCAACTTTTGAATTTGCCGCTATTTATAGAAAATGTCAAGCTTTTTTACTCCAAACAAACAAGATTCAAACCCTACTGCACCACCCTAAAGTATGTTAATATGAGCAATTAATTCATTTAGGAAATAATTGC
>PETS01000118.1 GCA_002781265.1 Candidatus Falkowbacteria bacterium CG02_land_8_20_14_3_00_36_14
AACTTATTATTAATAAATATAATATTTTAAAACTATTTCCAAATAAAATAAAAAGGTTTTTTGCATTTTTAAATTTTATAAATATTGACGAAAGTTTAAATTTAAAATATATTATAATTTTTTTCGGATTGGCTGTTTTATCCGTTTTAACAACCCTATTTACGCCTTATGGACTGAAATTATATGAATTTTTAGGCGACTATTTTAAAAATACGATATATTTAAAACTTATCATGGAATGGCAATCTTTTTATTATCTGCCAATCCAATATCTGCAGTTATTATATTCAGCTTTTTTTATTATTATAATTTTATTTTCAGCCATAAAATTTTTTAATGAAGGCCGGACAAAGCCCATTAATTTGTGGGATATATCTGCGGCCGCTTTTTTCTTTTTACTGGCATTTAAATCCAAAAGGAATTTCCCTTTGTTTTTTGTCTCTTCTTTCCCAATAATAGTTTATTTTTTCTCTGATTTTTTCGTCATACCGGATAAATTTAAAATTAAAAATTGGCCCAAGCAATTTATTATAATAAAAATATTCCTGATTATCGCTTTATTGTTATTGTCGTTTAACCGCCTTTTAACCGCAAATTATATAGAAGATCCATTTATTTTTTTTAAAAACAGTCATCCATATAAGGCAGCGCAATATTTAAAAAAACATCCGGAATTAGATACAAATTTGCTAAGCATATATAATTGGGGCGGATACCTAATCTGGACTCTTCCGGAAAAAAAATTATTTATTGACGGCCGGCTGTCCCAATATCCTTATGCCGGGCATACTTTAATGGAAGAATATTACGAATTCTATAATAAAGATAAAATTGAGGATAAAATCAATGAATATAACATTAAATTAATTTTATTAAACAGCCGGGAAGACCCATATAAATTAAACTGGATTGATAAATACTTCCTTTTGTTCAACCAGGAAAAAATTAATAAAACTGAAAATAATTTAAAAAATTATTTAGACGGTTCCAGCGGCTGGAAGGTGCTGTACCGCGATGATGTAGCCACTGTTTATTCAAGATTATGAAATTATTTAATAATATAAAAATAAGCGTAAAACACTTCTGGCTGCTGATTTTATTTTTATTAACCGCTTTATTGCACAGTAGCCATGTTATTAACAGCGACGAAGGCTTAACGCTCTCTGTGGCGTGGGATATTTTTAATAACAAGGAATTATATATTGATATTTTTGAATTCGTGGCCCCGGGCAGCTTTTACGCGATATTTTGGATTTGGAAAATATTCGGCGCCAGTTATTTTTCCGCTAAACTATTTTCCATTATAATAATTTATTTTTGCGCTTTTGGCATTCATGAAATAAGTGAACGCTTAACGTTGTCTAAATATTCTTTTTTAGCGCCTTTTATTTTTGTAGTGTCTTCGGCTTACTGGCCGATAATAAATTACCATATTTATAATATATTTTTTATAATCTGGGCCCTATATTTCTTTATTAAATTATTAAAAGACAATTCTAAAAAAAATGCTATATTCAGCGGAATTTTAACTGGAATAGCTATTTTATTTTTGCAGCCCCGAGGCATAATTTTTCTTTCGACGCTATCTTTCTTCTTGATAATTTTATTATTTAAAGAAAAAAAATTAATTTGGCTAAAGCTGAATTTATATTATCTATTCTTTTCTATTTTGCCGGTAACTTTATTATTACTAAAATGGCCGGCTACTCTTCTCTGGAATAATTTAATTATTTTTCCCATATTCAATTATTCTAAAATTGCCAGCGTGCCGTTTAATTTATTGATTATATTCTTAATTATCACCTTGGCTGCTTTTTGGCTGTTGAGAAATAATAAATCAAAAAAAATATGGCTGCTTGTTTATATCCAATTAGCGCTTCTTCTTTCTTCCGCTCCGCTCGCCGACCATTTCCATATATTAATAATCATCTTCCCGCTTTATTGCCTTTTGCCTTTGCTTATAAATAAAATCAATAATTTTAATTTTTTTTACTCTAAAACTTTTTTTCTGCTTTTAATTATGACCGTATTTTTTATTATTTGGCCGTCTTTTATTTATTTTAAATATTTTCCGCCATTTTTTTCAATTAAAAATTATAAATTTATTGATTATATTAAAGATAATTGCCGCCAATCAAAATATTTATATTCGGGCCCGTTTTACCCAAGCATTTATTTTGAAACCAAAAAACTTAACCCCACGCCTTATCCCTGGCTGATAACCAACCACCACACCGAAAAGCAATTTCAGGAAGCCAGGCAATATTTGGAAAAAAATAAGCCGGAGTGCTCGGTTTTAAATTATGCCATGGTGGAAAAATACCGATATGACAGAAATAATCCGGTTGATAATTTTATTATAGAGAATTATCATTTTGCTTATAAAGATTATAATATTTTAATATATAAATTAAACGAGGATTAAATATTTTGTTGTTAAAAAAACTTTATGAAAATTATTTTTACTAAAAAATTAATTATCTTGTTTATTATTATATATTTTATAATCACCCCTACTGTTTCTTTAATGCTTAATAATATTAATGCTGGTGAGCAACAGTATTCTTTTCTAGCCAATTCTTTTTTGAAACTAAAAACTTATTTTATTGATAATACAATATTTTTACCAAAGGCTGAATATTTATCTGATGTAACATTCTATGAAGGTAAATATTATTGGCCAGGGGGACCATTCCCGGCAGTAATTCTTATGCTTTTTGTTTGGCTTTTCGGTTTATTTAATTTATTCTTTTTCCAAGGATATTTACAGATTTTTTTAATAATATTCATTTTATATTTTTGTTATCTACTGGCTCAAAGAATCGGCTTTGCCAAGTATGATGCCATGTTTCTAACCATCGCTTTTTATGCCGCCTCTATGTTCATCGGCGTAGCGGTCCGGCCCTGGAGCTGGTATTTTGCCCAAGTAGTAACGGTATTTCTTCTTTTGGCTTCTTTTGTTGAATATTATAATAAAAAACGCTATTGGCTGATAGGCATAATATTCGGTTTGACGGCCCTAACCAGAATAACGGCCGGAATCGGCATAGTTTTTTTTATTATGGAAATATTATTTTTTAATAAAGAAAACAAAAAAATAAAAAAATTAGCGCAATTGATTCTGCCATTTATTTTTATTGCCGGCTTGATTTTCCCCTATAATTATATTCGTTTTGGCAATGTATTTGAGCAGGGATATTCTAAGCAAATAATCGGGCGGCCACAGCATCAAATAGATTACAATGAAAATCCTTTGGTTAAAGCGCGAAATTATGGTATGCTTAGCGCCGTCCATATTCCCAGTAATCTTTATTACTCTCTTTTGGCCGCTCCCATCCCTATTTTTAAAGACAACATATCGCATGTGCTTAAATTCCCGTTTATCACGTCAAATCCATGGGGTATGAGCATATTTATCACCTCTCCTTATTTAATCTATCTTTTCTTTTTAAAAAATAAAGACAAGCTGTCTTATTTATTGTTCATCACTGCTATATCAATTGCCATACCCATATTTATGTATTATGGCATTGGCTATGTGTCTTTCGGCTACCGCTACGGCCTTGACTTTTTCCCCTTTTTATTTATTTTATTTATGAGAAATTACCATTATCAATACGGCCGGCTTTCTAATAAATTAAAATTTTTAATTATTCTTTCCGGTTTTATAAATTTATATCTCTACTTGGGATATAATTATAATTATTTATTAATAAATAATTATAATTTATGCTAATGCCCTTATCATCTCTGAAAAATAAAATATTGGTATCAAAAAATTATGAAAAAATCTTTCTATTAATAATAATTTTATTTATCATTATCGTACGCATTAACACACTTAGCCTTCCCCTGGAGCACGACGAGGGTGAATACGCTTATATGGGACAGCTTATTTTAGAAAAAATCCCTCCTTATAAATTAGCTTATAATATGAAATTTCCCGGAACCTACATTATGTACGCCATTATTATGCGGCTATTCGGCGAATCTACCGCCGGCATTCATGTTGGCCTTTTATTTGTTAATATTATAAACATTCTTTTGGTTTATAAATTAACGAAAATTCTGGCTAATAAGTTCTGCGCGCCTTACGCGGCGGCCATTTATGGGATTCTAACATTAGGTCCGGAAATGATTGGCTCTACCGCTCACGCCACTCATTTTGTTACCATATTCGCTTTATCGGGAATAATTATATTATTAACAGCTATTAATAAAAATAAATTGCCTTTATTTTTTTTATCAGGAATATTTTTAGGGCTATCTGTTATTATGAAACAATCGGGAATATTTTTCCCCTTATTCGGTATAGCGATAATAATTAGTAATTATTTATTTGACATTGATAAAAATAAAAAAAATCTTTTTTTTAAAACATTATATTTTGTGTTGGGGATATTAGCGCCAATTATATTTCTCTTTTTATTAATGTATTGGCTGGGCGTATTTGATAAATTTTGGTTCTGGACTTTTAATTATTTACAGAAATACTCTTCTATTATATTTGGATTAACTTATTTGGAAATAATATTATACATATTTCATGAATTTAATTTTGTTATTGGCAATTTATTAATTTGGTGGTTTTTTGCCTTAATCGGTGGAATTTTCTTAATAAAAAGTGATAAATTTATGAGAATAACTAAAATAAATATTTTATTTTTTCTCCTTTTTTCATTATTAACCGTAATTCCCGGATTTTATTTTCGGCCTCATTATTTTGTAACTTTCGCCCCGGCTTTATCAATATTAATAGCTATTTTTTTCTTTTTTATATATAATAAAATAATTCATTTTTATAAAAAATCTTGTGCGGAAAAAATCATAATGGCTTTGTTTATTTCTTTTCTAATACCTTATATAATATTAAACTATCAGTATTTTTTTACCGAAGATACTAATCAGCTGTCTAAAAATTTTTATGTTAACAACGCATTTTCCGAATCAATTGCCATAGCTGATTTTATCAATTCCCATTCAGATCCAGCTGATAAAATTGCTGTTTTTGGGTCAGAACCGCAGATTTACTTTTACGCTCAGCGCCAATCCGCTACCGGCTATATCTATACTTACGGCTTGATGGAAGAACAAGATTACGCCTTGAATATGCAAAAAGAAATGATTAGCGAGATAGAAACGTCAAAGCCAAAATTTATTATATCTATTTATATTGCAAATTCCTGGAATATATCACCAAATTCCAATTTGTATATATTTGACTGGTTTAATAAATATACAAATGAAAATTATCAATTAGCCGGCATTGTTGATTTGTTTAATAATAAAAATACTGTCTATAAATGGTATAATGAAATAAACAACTATCAATTAAAACCATATAATTATATTTTAATTTTTGAAAAAAAGGGGTTAATTATAAATTATCTATGATGCAAAATAAAAAAGTGGCGGTGGTAATGCCCGCTTATAACGCCGCTAAAACGCTTTTAAAAACTTATAATAAAATTCCGCATAATATTGTTGATGATATTATTTTAGTGGATGACAAAAGTTCTGATGACACCATTGCCGAAGCAAAAAAATTAAATTTAAAATTATACGTCCATAATAAAAACAAAGGCTACGGGGGCAATCAAAAAACTTGTTACCGGCAAGCTTTAAACGCCGGAGCGGATATAGTAGTGATGCTTCATCCGGATTACCAATACAACCCGGCTTTGATAACCGCTATGAGCTCATTAATCGCGGAAGGCATTTATGATGTGGTGTTGGGCTCAAGAATATTAGGCGGAAAATCAATCAGAAACGGCATGCCTTTTTACAAATATATCGCCAATCGGTTTTTAACATTTATTGAAAACTTGATGGTCGGGGAAAAATTATCCGAATACCATACTGGCTACCGGGTGTTTTCAAGAGAAGTATTGGAAAATCTTCCCCTATTGGAAAATTCTGATGATTTTTTATTTGACAACCAGATGCTACTACAGGCAATTTATTTTGGATTTAAAGTCGGCGAAATAAGCTGTCCGACACGGTATGAAGCCGATTCTTCTTCTATAAATCTTGTTAGAAGTATTAAATACGGCTTAGGCGTATTGTGGACCGCTCTTCAATTCATAATTGCTAAAAGCGGATTAATAAAAATTTCCATCTTTGATAAAAATGGAAAAAAACTATAAATTAAATTATGCATTTATCCGTAATTGTTCCGGCATTTAATGAAGAAAAAAATCTAGAAAAAAATATTAAAAAATTTAATAATTTTTTAAGCAAACAGCCCTATGACTATGAAATTATAATCGTTAATGACGGCTCCATTGATAAAACAGAAGAGATTGCCCGAAAGCTATCATCGCAAATTAATAAAATAAAATTAATAAACTATAAAATAAACAGAGGCAAGGGCTTCGCTGTCCGCCAAGGACTGTTTGCCGGCCAAGGCCAGTATCGGCTCTTCATTGATGCTGATAATGCAACTCCAATTAACCATATTAATAAAGCTTGGCCTTTGTTTAAAAAGGGCTATGATATTATTATAGGAAGCAGAAATCCTAAAGACGCGGAAGGGGCGCGCCAAGTGGTAAAGCAGATATTTTGGAAAAGATTTTTAGGCATTAGCGGCAATTATTTTATTAAAGCGCTAGCGGTTAAAGGTATTTGGGATACCCAATGCGGATTTAAAATATTTACAAAAAAAGCTGTTAAAGACATAATTCCAAAAACCAAAATCAATCGCTGGGCCCTTGATGTAGAAATACTGGCTATTGCCCAAAATTCTAGTTATAAAATTGGAATTATTCCTGTTTATTGGAAAAATAATCCCCCTAGCCGAGTCGGCATTATTGGCTACTTTATTACCTTAAAAGAAGTTATAAAAATAAAATGGAATTTAACGAGAGGCCGATATAAATAAGACAAAAATTATCTTCTTAAAATAACATAATAATTATACTTATCCTGATAAAACTTGGCTATTTTTAAATCAGCTTTTTTTATTATTTTTTTTAGCCCGAATTTAGTGAAAGCGTGATAATAACGCCGGCTAACCGCTTCGCCCCGCGAATTTTTCCAAGCAAATAGAATATCGCCAAAATCTCCAGAAATTCGCAAAGCGGAATCGGGATCCCGACTAATACGTCGGGACATTAATCCGCTTTTACTAATAAACTTTAAAAAAGAATATTTAATTATCAATTTTCTATATCTTTTCTGCCTCCATAAATTCCAGACGGTTAAAATTATTTTGCCATCTGGTTTTATTTTATTTTTTAACTGCTTCAAAGCTAATATCCGTAAATCTTTCCCTGGAATATGATGTAGCACGGCAATACAAAAAACGTAATCAAATTTTTTGTTAATAATTTTATCTAAATCAAAAATGTCGGCAATTTTAAATTGGAAATTAGCAGCCTTTAATTTTTTTTTAGCGACATTTATTAATTTTTCGCTTGCGTCAACTCCTAAATACCAAACATTTTTATCTTTAAACGTTTTCACCAGCCGGCCGTTGCCACAGCCAATATCCAAAATTCTGTCGTCGTCTTTTACCATATCCGCCAGTTTAATTAATTCCGGCCATAAATATTTTTTTCTGGTCTCGTTAAAATCATCCGCAATCTCCTCATAATTGCGCTTGACAATTTCCAATAATTTTCCTTGCATTTGTTTGTCCATAGATAAAATAATTGTCATTCTGAATTAAATTCAGAATCCAGGGGATAGTTGCTACTTATTTATTCAATTTCATAATAGAATTTAGATGAATTTAACTCTGGATTGCGGCTCGGAGGCCGCAATGACAAAATAGGTGCAGTAAAAAAGTCAATTATTTCGCTTTCATTTTAGCTACTACATATCTTATTTCATCCCAGCTGGCTTTATCGCCCAGCTCTTCCTTTATCGGCGTTAATTTTTCCCTACCGGCTTTTTTAATTGCTTTTATAATAATATTTTGCTGTTTGGGCGCAACTAATTTATCAATATTCTTTATCAACCCTTTCTCTATTAAATATCCCAAATGAGCGCTGATGGTGCTTTCTTTTAAACCGCGCTGTTCGGCGATTTTATCAATTGACAAACCATTATTATATAATTCTAAAGTGTCCAGCTGGGTAAGCTTGGTAGACAGCTTGGCTTTAGGGGCAAGGTTTTCGCTCATGGCAAAATTTCCTGTTTTTTTACCGGCCGCGCCTCGATGCCAGCGGGATAGAATTTTTTTCCGCGGCGGCTCATGCTTGCGCAAATATCCGTTTTTAGTCAGGCAGCTGTCGCATTTGCCGCAATTTTCAACGTCTTTCTCCCCAAAATAATTTAATATATATTTTTGCCTACATCCAAAATTATAAACATACTCTTCAATCTGGTCTAATTTTTCATAAGCTTTTTTTAATTTATTTTTATGGGCGGTAAAATCTATATCTACATTTTCCAGCTCCGCTCTTTTTAAAATATTAATTTCCGTGCCCCGAAAAGGCGGACGGTATTCTACCAGGCCCTCGTCGGATAATTTTCTGACTAATCTGATAATTGAATCTTTTTTAACATTTATAATTTCGGCCGCTTCTTCAAAATTAATATCCCAGCCGTTTTTAAGCTCACTAAAAAACTTGCCGTTTAACTTATTTAAAATTTCTATTTGTATTTTCGCCCGCGGGCCTAATGAATTAACAATAGCATCAAAATCTGAATTGAATTTTAAATAAGCGCTGCCCGCCTTTTCGCGCGATCTTAATATATAACCCTCTCTTTCTAAAAATTTTAAAGCGGTGCCAATGGCCATATCGGGCATAGATTCCGTTATCATCTCTCCCAGCTCGGCATAAGTAATTAAAACTTTATCAGAATTATAATTTAAAAGCGTCTCATAAATTTTTAAAATAACTTCCGGCGGGGGATTGTCGCCTTTAATAAAAAATTCCTGCAGATACCGGTCCCGGGAATTGTAAAGCATCAGGCAAAAACTGGGCCGGCCGTCTCTGCCCGCCCGGCCCGCCTCCTGATAATAAGCTTCCACTGTCCCGGGCATATCATAATGGATGACAAACCTGATGTCTTTTTTATCAATGCCCAGCCCGAAAGCGTTGGTGGCCACGATAACATTGGCTTTGCCGTTCATAAAATTTTCCTGCACCCAGCGCCGGTCTTCGGCTTCCATGCCGGCGTGATAACTAACGGCTTCAATATTATTTTGCAGCAAATAGCTTAATAATTCATCGGCGCGAGCGCGCGTCCCCACGTAAATAATCCCTGATTGTCCAGGCGCGCTGCTAATAGCGTCCATTACATATTCGGGCTTTCTCCCTTCATCGGCCTGAATAACGCCAAACTGCAAATTGGGGCGGGAAAATCCGGTAATAACTATCTCCGGGTTCTCTAAATCAAGCTGTTTAATAATATCGACTCTTACTTCCGGAGTAGCCGTGGCGGTTAAAGCCATAACCGGCGGCTGGCCGGCAAATTTAATAATCTCTTTTAATTTTAAATAGCTGGGGCGAAAATCATGCCCCCATTGGCTGATGCAATGGGCTTCATCAATAGCGAATAAAGATACTTTTATGCCCGCTAAAGCATTTTTAAATTCATTATTATAAAATCTTTCCGGGGCAATATATAAAAGCTTGAATCGGCCATTTTTAACTTTTTCCAAACGATCATAGCATTCTGCCAAGGTCAGGGAAGAATTAATAAAAGTTGCCGGTATACCGATTCTTTCCAAAGAATCAACTTGATCTTTCATTAAAGCGATTAGCGGAGAAATTACCATGGTAATGCCCTCTAAAATCAAGGCCGACAATTGATAGCATAATGACTTGCCCCCGCCGGTAGGCATAATAACTACGGTTGATTTGCCAGCCAGTATATTATTTATTACCTCTGCCTGCCCCGGGCGGTAATCCTTAAAACCGTAATGAATTTTAAGTAGTTCTCTCATCTGCCCCTGTAAATCATCCTTTCTATTCAACGGCATTAATTGTTTTTTTATTTCAATCGGCATATTATAATTATAATTGACAAAAATTTTATTATAAACTAACTTAAGATTAACAAACCAAATTGTTTCAGTCAAAAAAGGAGGGTCGCTCCTTACAATTTATTATTAATATTGCCCATAAACGGAGGAAATTATGAAACTGCGAGGAATTAATTTTGGAAACGCAATCGTTGGCGCCGACGGTTTGAATTTTTTCGGAAATGGATGGTGGTATCATAAAATATATAAAGAATTATTTTCAGGATTTAACTTTACTGGCTCAACCTTTGTGGCCAAAACCACTACTTGGGAAAAAAGAATAGGAAATATGCCTTTAAAGAAGAATCTTCAGCCAAAAGAATTAAAGCCAAGCTGTATTCTGGTATATTTTTTTAAAGCCATAATTTTAAATTCAGTGGGACTAGCCGGCCCGGGTGCTCCTGTTTTATTTGGGATGAATAAATGGC
>PETS01000019.1:0-368 GCA_002781265.1 Candidatus Falkowbacteria bacterium CG02_land_8_20_14_3_00_36_14
ACGAAAAAGTAAATAAACTTTTCTCAACGAAAAACGAATATATACAGAAATGGTTTGCGCCGAACACACAAAAGGAACTTTTGTGTTATTCCCGCCTCATTAAAGATTACACATACCAAGACTTATTAAAAATTGTATTATCTCGTTCGGCGCGTTCCGCTCGTCTTGTTACGCACTACGACTTGGATTTTCCGAAAGAACCACAGATAAAACCCTATCAATGCTATAAGCACCAGCGAACTTGCCAACCAGTTGAAGAAGCTTATAAATTCTTGTCGCGCTATACGATTGATACATTAGATCGCGTCAAAGAATTTTCTAAGATAAAGACAAAGGCAAAAGTTATTGTAAACCACGCAGATTCGCGA
>PETS01000019.1:576-2477 GCA_002781265.1 Candidatus Falkowbacteria bacterium CG02_land_8_20_14_3_00_36_14
CTCGCAAATTCATGACTCCGAAAGGTTTGGCTCTTATTGTTGTGCATGATAAATATGAACTTTATAAAGCCGAGGACGCAGGGTTTAAGGAAATCGGACGCGTTGAGCGTCATGTTAATCGCCGGACCGGAAGGCGTGAAGGTGCATTTTATGAAAGCATTTTAATATGGCAAAAAATATGACACAAAAACAAGAAATGAAAGAAGCAATTCAATCCGTCATTAAGGCAATGATGGAGAGGGTTATGAATACGGTTTTGGTTGAAGACCCTTTTGTCAAAGAGGAACACAAAGCTAAACGACCACTTTACGCCGCTTTAGTGCCTGACGAAATATTTAAGGGTTCCCATTTTGAGAGACGATTCGTTACTCCATTCGGCGGCGTTTGGGAAAAACTAGCCATAGTAGCGGCGAATAAAGGACTTGGCTTTGGTGAGAAGGGGCGGATAATAACTGGAAAGGTAAATGCTGAACGATTGCGCAGGATTCAAGAGGTGCTGAATAATCTTGAACACGGAGAAAAAGGACAGAAACGTATCAGACCAGATTGGGATAACGAGTTGAAATATATTTTGGAGGGCAAAAGCACAAAACTTATCCCCGTTACAGTTATTTCTGATGTATACGCGGAAGACAGGAAAAATAACAAGAAATATGCTTTTGAGTTGAAGGCGCCATTACCAAACAGCGACCAAACAAAGGTAAGCAAGGAAAAGATACTCAAGCTATACAGTATGGAACCATTACAAGTTGATGGGGCTTATTACGCGCTCCCATATAATCCATTTGGAAAGCGAGAAGATTACTCGTGGGCTTTTCCAGCTCGGTGGTTTGATATGAAAAACGATGAAGTTGTTTTAATCGGCAATGAGTTTTGGGAAAAAATTGGTGGGCTTGGGACATATAAAGCATTTATTGAGGCAGTAAATGAAATTGGCCCAGATTACAAAAATCGGATATACAGAGAATTTCTTGGTATTGAACCTCCTCCAGAAAAAATTGAGGAGGGTAAACTTTAAATTATGGCAAACCATCTTCAAGAAATAAAAAAGTCGGTTTCATTTATTTTTATCCCAGAGGGGACAGATAAATTCAAGCCGAATGGAACGGGCTTTTTTGTTGGAGTTAAACACCCAGAGAGTGAAAATGTATTTAGCGTTTATTTTGTAACTGCAAAGCATGTTTTAAAAGACAAAGACGGTAATTACCTTTCCGAAATTGTATTGAGGCTCAATAAAAAAGAAGGTGATTCACAACTAATTAAATTTGCTCTAAAAGACATTAAAATTTTTGAGCATACCGACAAAGACGTTGACATTGCTTTGTTTAATTGTCTACCAGATCAGAATGTCTACGATTTTAAATTTATTCCTGACAATTTGATAGCAAGTAAAGAAGTAATTACAACAAATGAAATTGCAGAAGGCGATGAAGTATTTTTTGCTGGTTTGTTCACTTCTCATATCGGGCAGAAAAAGAACCAACCAATAATTCGGTTTGGTAAAGTCGCTTTAATATCGGATGAAAAAATTGAATGGAAAGAAAAAGACAAGCCAGCAAAATTTATGGATTTACTTTTACTTGAGTGTCAATCTTTTGGCGGTAATAGCGGTTCTCCTGTATTTTATCAACTAAATCCATTGAGAAAGCCGGGGCAAATAAGTATGGGCGGACCGATTGTATTTCTCGCAGGAATCATGTCGGGAAGTTTTTTAAACCAGAATCAAATACAAATCACAGACACAGTTGCAAATTTAGTATCTTTGCAAAATGTTGGAATAGCCGCAGTTACTCCTGCTGATAAACTTCACGAAATACTTTTTTCGGAAGAAATGATAAAATCAAGAAAAGGCGAACAGAAAAATCCACCGCCAAACTCAGCAGAGCCGAGCGAGCCAGCAA
>PETS01000142.1 GCA_002781265.1 Candidatus Falkowbacteria bacterium CG02_land_8_20_14_3_00_36_14
CTCATCTTGTACAAAATATTGACATTATTTTTATTATTCGGTATCATATAATTAACCTAAAAAGAAACTGCCCGCAAAGGCTGTTTTTTAATATAAATATATTAAGCGATTAATATGGCGAATAAATTAATAAATTATATTAAAGCTTCCGCGGAAGAAATGAAAAAAGTGACTTGGCCGACTAAAAAAGAAACTTATAATTACACTCTTTTAGTGATTGGCATTAGTTTGGTCATAGCTGTTTTTTTGGGCGGGCTGGATTATATTTTTAATTTGGCATTGGAATTAATTATAAATAAGTAATATTATACGAACCTACTAATTTTCATGCAAATCTACGAACAGGCGAACAATAATAAATACACCAAATTGTAGATTAACAAATATTTGCAGATTCGTATTATACTTATGGCAAAACAAACATTAAACCAGGGCCGGCGCTGGTATGTCCTCCATACTTATTCCGGCTATGAAGAAAATGTTTCCCATAACCTAAAGCAAAGGATAGAATCAATGGATATGGAGGATAAAATCTTTAATATTTTAATACCAACCGAAAAAAAGATTAAGATTAAAAACGGTAAAAGAAAAATTATTGAAGAAAAAATATTTCCGGGCTATGTGCTGGTGGAAATGGTGGTAAACGATGATTCTTGGTATGTGGTCAGAAATACGCCCAATGTCACCGGCTTCATCGGCACCGGCACGGTGCCGACTCCGATTTCCGAAAAAGAAGTTAAGAATCTGCAGAAACGCATGGGCGTGGAAGAGCCTAAATTTAAAATTGACGTGTCCATCGGCTCCCCGGTTAAAATTATAGACGGAGCTTTTAAGAATCTTGAAGGCAAGGTGGTAAATATTGACGAGGACAAAGGCAAGGTAAAGGTCTTGGTTTCTATGTTCGGCCGAGAAACTCCGGTGGAAATGGATTTCCTGCAAATTAAAAAAATATAACCCCCTACGAATTACAAATTTAATACGAATTTACAAATAAAAATATTCGTAATTCGTAGAATAATAAATATGGCAAAAAAAATATTAACCAAAATAAAACTGCAAATTCCGGCCGGCCAAGCCAATCCGGCGCCGCCCATCGGTCCGGCGTTGGGACAGCACGGTCTTAATATTCAAGAATTCTGCGCCAAGTTTAACGAGATTTCTAAAGATAAAATGGGCGATATCATTCCGGTGGAGATTACCGTCTATGAAAATCGCAGTTATGATTTTATTATGAAGACTCCGCCGGCGGCCGAGCTGATTAAAAAAATAGCCAAAATCAAGAAGGGTTCGGGCAAGCCATTAACGGAAAAAGTCGGATCAATCACTCAAGCGCAATTGGAAGAAATCGCCGCTATAAAAATGCCGGATTTAAATACCGATGACATTGAAGCCGCAAAAAAAATCATTGCCGGCACCGCCAGGCAAATGGGAGTGGATATAAAGTAATCTCAAATTCCAAAAATAAATAATTAATATATTTGTGGGAGCCCGTTCAAGGCGGGTGTTCGTACCACGAAAAAAATATGGCAAAAAAAACAATCAAAAAGGCAACCAAAAAGATAATTAAAAAAACAACCGTAGATTTTGATAAAAATATCAGATATCCAATCGCGGAAGCTGTTGAATTAACTAAAAAATTGTCCCAAACAAAATTTGACGCTTCGGTGGAAGCGCATTTTCGCTTAGGCATTGATGCCAAAAAAGGCGAACAGCAGATAAGAACCGCTGTCAGCCTGCCCCATGGCACCGGAAAAACCATTAAAGTGGCGGCTTTCGTTATGCCGGAAAAAGAAGCCGATGTAAAAAAAGCCGGCGCCGACTACGCGGGTGGTGATGATTTAATCGCCGAAATTAAAAAAACTGAAAAAACCAATTTTCAAGTGGCCGTAGCCGAGCCGGCGATGATGAAAAAATTAGCAGTCATTGCCAAAATATTAGGCACCCGCGGCTTGATGCCCTCGCCCAAGAATGAAACTGTCTCCCCCAACCCGGCCAAAGCCGTAGCCGAGCTTAAAAAAGGCAAAGTAAGCTTTAAAAACGACGATACCGGCAATGTCCACGTGGTCATCGGCAAAGTTTCGTTTGACTCTATAAAACTTATAGAAAATTTTTCCGCCATATTAGAGGCTATTAAAAAAGCCAAACCCGTATCCAGCAAAGGCATATATCTGCAAAATATTTCCATAAGCTCTTCTATGGGCCCGGGTCTTAAAGTGGAAATTGCCTAAATATTATACTTGATTAAATACTTAACTAATACTTATACTTACTTGGTAAATTCAAGGTTTAACTGCACCACTTTCAATATATTCAGCAATTACTTCATTGGGAGTTAAATAATTTAATTTTTT
>PETS01000048.1 GCA_002781265.1 Candidatus Falkowbacteria bacterium CG02_land_8_20_14_3_00_36_14
AAGTGTTACCGATGTACTCATCTTGTACAATGAGTTGACTTTTTAAACAAAATAGTATAAATTATAATAATTAATAAATTAATATTTTTATCCGCTTTAAAAAAGAAGCGGCTTTAATTTTTTTTGATTAGTAAATATATGGAAATAAGAAATATAGCCATTATTGCTCACGTTGATCACGGTAAAACCGCTTTAACCGACGCGCTGATGCGCCAAACCGGCGCGGCCGAAGAGGGGATAAGCATGGACAGCGATGCCCTGGAACTGGAACGAGGAATAACTATTTACTCAAAAAATACCTCGGTTTATTATAAAGGCACAAAAATAAACATCGTGGACACGCCCGGCCACGCGGACTTCGGCTCCGAAGTGGAGCGGGTTTTGCGCTCCATTGATTCGGTATTGTTGGTAGTTGACGCCCAGGAAGGGCCGATGCCGCAGACAAAATTTGTTTTAAAAAAATCTCTTGATTTAGGCCTTAAGCCGATTGTAGTAATTAATAAAATAGATAAGCCGGCGGCCAGGCCGGCCGAAACCTTAGAAATGGTTTATGAATTGTTTCTTGATTTGGGAGCTAATGATGAACAACTTGATTTTACTACCATCTATGCCATAGCGCGCGAGGGCCTGGCTAAAATAAATATAGAAGATGAGGCGAAAGATTTAACGCCGTTATTAGATGTGATATTAAAAGAGGTTCCGATTGCTTCTCAGCCGGATGAAGCTAATAAGCGGTTATTGGTCCAGCCGTTTAACCTGGCTTATGACAATTTTTTGGGTCGTTTGGCTATTTGCCGGATATATGAAGGAAAAATTACTGCCGGACAAAAAGTAATTATAAAAAATACCGGCAATGAAAATAGGGAGGGAAAAATAACAAAATTATTTACTTTTGCCGGCCTGAACAGAAAAGAAGTTTCCGAAGCAAGCGCCGGCGATATAATTATGCTGGCCGGACTCTCTGATATTTATATCGGCGAGACTATTTGCGAGGATGCCCAGCAAAAGCCGATGCCGGCCATAAGCATAGACGAGCCGACAATTTCTTTGAATTTTTTGGTTAACAATTCACCGTTAGCCGGCAAGGACGGAAAATTTGTAACCAATCGGCAATTAAAAGAACGGCTGAAAAAAGAATTAGAAGTTAATGTGGGCTTAAAGATTGATTTTTCCGCTATTGACCACTATAAAGTTTACGGCCGGGGAGAAATGCATATCGCCATCTTATTGGAAAATATGCGCCGAGAAGGGTTTGAACTGCAAATTTCCCAACCGCATGTAATTATTAAGGAAGAAAACGGAAAAAAATTAGAGCCCTTTAAAGAATTGATTATTATGGTGCCGGACGAGGCCACGGGCGTAGTTATAGAAAAGCTTTCCAAGCGCAAAGGCCAAATGACGGATATAAAAACCGAACACGGGCACAAAAAAATTATTTTTCAAATCCCGACTCGCGGCCTGCTCGGCTATCGCAATGAGTTTATTGTTGATACCAAAGGCGAGGGCATATTATACGCGCGAGTCATCGGCTTTAAGCCCTATGTGGGCGAAATTGAAAAGCACGAGCTGGGATCCATGATATCAATGGCTACCGGCAAAGCGCTGGGATTTTCCCTTTATAATTTACAGGCCAGAGGCGATTTATATATTTCTCCCGCTACAAAAGTTTACGAAGGGATGGTTATCGGCAATGTCTCCCGCGGCAATGATTTGACCGTTAATCCCATTAAAGGCAAGCAGTTAACCAATATGCGCGCTTCCGGCTCTGATGAAGCCATTCGCCTCACTCCGCCCATGGAAATCACCTTAGAGAGGGGAATGAGCATAATTAAAGACGATGAGTATCTGGAAATCACCCCCAAAAATATCCGCTTAAGGAAAAAATACTTAACCGAAATTGAAAGAGTAAGGGCAAACCGGAAAAAATAATATAAAATAAAAATGCTAAGACGCTGGCATTTTTATTTTCATTGCTCGGGGACAGGGATTCGAACCCCGATAGCCAGGACCAAAACCTGGAGTCCTACCGTTAGACGATCCCCGAATATTTATTTATTAAAATAATTTTTAATTTACCCTTAAGCACTTCCCGTCCGTATCCACTTTTATAAAAAACCTTCTGCGCGGTGGCATCCTTCTTCTCCGTAAAAGTTTCATAAAAAATCAATTTGAATGGCTTTGTTGCACAAATATTATTTAAAGGCGCAAAGCGCCTGTGATCATTAAAGTTTACGCTAC
>PETS01000130.1 GCA_002781265.1 Candidatus Falkowbacteria bacterium CG02_land_8_20_14_3_00_36_14
CTTGAAATTAGAGACCCCTGTGGATTATTTAATTAAAAATAACTTTGTGTCCAAAATGTGCTGGACTAATACATTTATTTGCACTATTTATTTCAATCTGCTAAAATAATAAAACAAAAAACATTTATCCACAAAGGAGGAATTAATTTAATAAACCTATTTTTGCCCTAAAAAAGAGGTTTGGGGAACAAATATATGGAAGACATTTTTCAAAGCAAACGTCCCTCCTGGGATGAATATTTCATGAAAATCGTAGAAATAGTCGGTTCTCGAGGAACTTGCGACCGGGGAAAAGCCGGATGCATTATTACTAAAAACAAAAGAATTATTTCTACCGGCTATGCCGGTGCTCCGGTCGGTCTACCCCATTGCGATGATGCCGGGCACGAAATGCATACGGTTATAAATGTTGACGGCCATCAATCCCGGCATTGCATCAGAACCACCCATGCCGAGCAAAACGCGATTGTGCAGGCGGCTAAATTCGGCTCATCCTTGGATGGAGGCGCTCTTTACGCTAAAATGACTCCTTGCTACGCCTGCGCCAAAATGATTATTAACGCCGGAATTAAAAGAGTTATTTGTGAAAAAGATTATCATGCCGGAGAAAGAACTAAGGAAATTTTCGCCGCCGCCGGCATTCAGTTTAATTTATTAAATAATGAAATGACTGTTTATAACGATATGTCCGCGGAAGAAAATCTGGCCAAAACTGCTTTAGCTATGGAAAATAAAGAAAATGAAAATCAGATTTTAAAACAGGACATTCCATTTTAATAATATGGCAAACAAAATTATTTTAGGGTTAGTCGGCGAACTGGCGGCCGGCAAAGGAACAGTGGTAAAATACCTGGAAGATGAATATCAGGCCACTTCATACCGCTTTTCCACTCCGTTAAGGGATGTTTTAAATCGGATGCATATTGAAGTCAACCGCCAAAATATGCAAATTTTGTCCTTAATATTAAGAAACGCCTTCGGCCAGAATCTTTTAGCCAAGACCATTAGTGAAGACGCAAAAAATTATAAAAATAAATTAATAATTATTGACGGCATCCGCCGGCCGGCAGACATAGAATTCCTGGAAAAATTGCCTGAATTCAAATTAATTTATATCACCGCGGATATAAAAATAAGGTATAACAGATTAATCAGCCGTAACGAAAACGCCGACGACAAAAATAAAACCTTTGAAGAATTCATTAAAGATCATGAAGTAGAAACTGAATTGGCCATTCCTTCAATGGGGAAAAACGCCGGTCATATAATTGATAATAGCGGCAACCTGAAAAATCTATATTGCCAACTTGATAAAATAATTTCAAAATAATAAATATAATTTAAAAATAAATTAAAAAAAGGAGGAGTGCATTATTAGCACTCTTTTCTTATCTATAAAATGAGCACGCAAAAGGGAAAATTTATTGTGATTGACGGCACTGACGGTTCGGGCAAGGCCACCCAAGCTGAAATCTTAGTTGCTCGATTGAAATCAATGAATCTGCCGGTGGCAATGATTGATTTTCCGCAATACGGCCATAAATCAGCCGGCTTGGTGGAAGAATACCTGAATGGAAAATATGGCTCAGCTAAAGAAGTAGGATATTACCGGACTTCAATTTTTTACGCGGCGGACAGATATGATGCCAGCTTTAAAATTAGAAAGTGGCTGGAAGAAGGCAAGATTGCGATCGCTAACCGCTATGTCACTGCCAATATGGCGCATCAGGGCGGTAAAATTGCCGATAAACAAGAAAGAAAAAAATTTTATAATTGGCTTTTTAATCTTGAATACCGGTTGTTCGCCGTCCCCCGCCCTGATTTAAATATAATCCTGCATGTTAATGCCGATATCGCCCAAAAATTAGTGGATAAAAAAGGATACCGCGATTATATTAATGGAGACAAGCGGGATTTGCATGAAGCTGATCTTAGCCACCTAAGGGATGCGGAAAAAACTTATTTGGAAATTGCCGAAATTTTTCCCGACATTTCCCTGATTAAGTGCGTTAAATACGGCCAAATTATGGCCCGGGAAGAAATAAATAATCTTATTTGGGAAAAAATTGCGGGCTTGATTGGCTTTAAAACCAATAATCTGCCGCCGAATTTTCCTAATAATTTTTTAAATAATTCAAAAATTGAAAATAATAATAATATCCGACGCCTTAAAGTCCAGCGCCTTATTGCCGCCGCCAAGCTACCGACCCGCGCGTACGATAACGATGCTGGCTTTGATTTATATGCCACCGATTTCTATTCTCTTTCCCCGGGCGGAAAAGCTATAATTAAAACCGGTCTTAAAATGGCTATCCCCTCCGGCTACGCGGGCTTAATATGGGATAAGGGAGGAATTGCTAAAGAAGGAATCCACTCAATGGCTGGAGTGATAGATTCCGGTTTTAGGGGAGAAATTACCGTTAATATTATTAATTTAAGCAAAAATATATATCATATTCTGCCCGGACAAAAAATTGCCCAAATTATAATCCAAAAAATAGAAACACCGATTATAGTGGAAGAAAAAATTGATGATCTTACCGACCGGGACGAAGAAAGGTTCGACAGTTCGGGAATGTTTTAATTTTTTAACAGCACTTACGCGCTTTATTTTTATTGATTAATGAAATTTGCTAAAAATTCAACTGCGTATAACCTGCTTTTAATTAAAAATCATATGATAAATAACGAAGCGCGAATTTATGCTTTAAAAAACTTGCCGCCTGAAGTCGTGGCCGTTACCTTTGCCAAGTGCTCACGGTCTCCGGAGAATTTTGACGCTATTGCCCAAGAACTTTCCACGGAGCAATCGGCCGAATTTAATGAAAAATGGGTGGTCAATTACGGCCATGGCTCCGTGGCTGAGCATGCGTTTATGAACATTGCCATTGAAAATGTTTCTTTAATCGCGGTGGAAAGCATCCAGTCAAACCGGCTGGCTTCTTATACGGAAAAATCTTCCCGCTACCAAATTTATAACCGGGACCGGATTTATATTCCTGAAATTTTTAATTCCGATCCTATAATAAAGCAAGCTTATTTAAACGTAGTAAATGAACTTTTTACCGTTTATGAAAAATCAATCGCCCCGATAAAAAAAGCCATTGAAAATATTTACCCCAATAAAGAAAACGACCCCGACGCGGTATGGCAGGCAAAAATTAAATCCAAATGGATGGATATCTGCCGGTTTCTACTGCCCAACTGCGTTCTAGCCAATTTGGGCATGAGCGCCAACGCGCGCACTTTTGAATATGCCATTACCAAAATGCTGTCCCATCCCCTGCGGGAAGTCAATGAAATCGGGCAAAAAATAAAAAAAGTGGCGCTTAATATTACTCCGACTTTGGTTAAATATGCCGAACCAAAGGAATACTATAAAAATAATGAAGAATATTTATTGGCTAAATCAAAAAGTTTTGCCTTTGACTCTATTATTTCTGAATTTACCAGAGATAATAAATTAGAAGTGGAATTAATAGATTATGATAAAGACGGGGAAGACAAAATATTAGCCGGCTTGATTTATAAATATTCTTGCGCCTCATTCCGCCAATGCCTGGAAAAAATCAAAAAATTAAAATATGATGACAAGCAAAAAATTTTTGATTCCGTTCTGGCTAAAGCCAAGAATATATACGACAAGCCCCCGCGCGAACTGGAATATCCCTATTATACTTTTGACGTGCTTTTGGACCAGGGCGCTTATTATGACCTGAAAAGGAACCGCATTATGACGCAAACGCCGCAAATTTTGAAGGCTGCCTACGGCTACTATACCCCGAAAATATTTTATAAAATCGGCCTCTATGATGAATATTGCCGGGCTATGGACCGCGCGCATGAAACTTGCCGGGTCCTGGGGCGCAAATACCCTTATGAAGCCCAATATATAACCACCAAGGCCACGGCTAGAAGATTTGTCATGAAAATGAATCTGCGCGAAGCTTTTTATTTTGTCGGCCTGCGCTCCCGTTCCGGTGGCCATTTTATGTACAGAAAAATAGCTCAAATGATTTTTGACCATATTAACAGAGTTCATCCTAATATTGGCAAATATATAATGGCAGATAAAAAATAATTGAAAAAAAATAAATTAACCCCGGCTATTTATCCGGGGCTATTTATTTTAATTTATTGATTTTTGTTATATTTTAGGTTAGAATTAATATAGATGAATTTATTTAATGGCTGAAACGCCATCTATTCATAATTTATGAAATTTCGCCTCAAGCCGGAACAACAATTCTTAATATTAATATTTATAATATTTATTGTTATCGGCGTAATAATAAATTTAAGCCTGACAAAACACATTAAGGAAAGCTTTGTCAACGAAAGAAAAAACATATTAGTTGAATTTGCCAATAATCAGGCCAATCTTCATCTGACCAGAGACGTTTTTCTGCCGTCAAACACGGGAAGCGATAAAAATAATTTAGAAATTTTTAAAAAATATTTTGAACAATTATCCATCCATGATATCACGGTAATAAAAATATATAATTTAAGGAACCAAATTATTTATTCCAATGAAAATAATCTTATCGGCAAAAAATTTCTGGAAAATAATTTGCTTAACGATGCCCTGCTGGGAAACTCGGGCGCGAAAATAATAAATCAATCCGGCAGTGAAAGCCTTGTTGACGGAAAAAATAATCAACTATTGGCAATCTACGCCCCGATAATTTTTACCGGCGATATTAAGCCGTTCGGAGCGGTGGAAATAGATTCGCGATTGAACGAGCTCAATGCCCAAATATTAAATAATCAAATTTTCATAATATCTATTATTATTTTATCTTTATTAATTTTATTTCTTAGCTTATACTGGATATTCAAAAGATCTTCGGAAAAAATACAAGAATTGCATGAAGAAGAAACTAAAAATCTTAAAAAAATATCGGATCTTAAGAACGAATTTGTTTTTATCGCCACCCATGAATTGCGGACCCCGGTCACGGCCATCAGCTGGTCTTTGGAAACAATTATGGATGAATTCAATAATTACGCCTGCAATAAAGAAAATATAGATAGAATCAATGTTGATTTATTCAATATCCAATTAGCCAACCAGCGCCTTTTAGCCCTTGTTAATGACTTATTGGAAGTGGCCAGAGCTGAATCCAATAAATTAAAAATTACCTCCGCCCCCATAAATATTGTCGGGGCAACCAAAAAAGTAATTAGTGAATTAAAAATAATAGCTGAGAAAAAAAATATTATTATAGATTATCAATCGCCCGAAAAACAGCTAATAGTATTTGCAGATTCTAATAAATTAAAAGAGGTGCTTTCCAATCTTATCACTAATGCCATTAAATACAACCGCTATAATCAAAAAGTAATCGTCCGCCATAAATTGCATAAAGACTATGTTATTACGGAAGTTGCGGATAACGGCATCGGCTTGACCGCCGAAGATAAAGAAAATATATTTACAAAATTCTGGCGTTCAGAAAAAGTAAAAGAAATTGAAGGCACGGGCCTGGGGTTATTTATTACCAAACAATTAGTAGAAAGAATGGGGGGGAAATTATGGTTTAATTCAAAAGAAAACGAAGGCACGACTTTTTCTTTTAAATTGCCTACATTACCTAAAAATTAATAGATTTGTTGCTTATTAATTTTTGCGTTGCAGTAGAAAGTAATATTAAGCGACAAATCTAATAAATATATGGCTTACGATGTTATTATCGGCTTGGAAATACATGCCGAATTAAAAACTAAATCTAAAATGTTTTGCGCCTGCGATAATGACGCGGAAGGCAAAAAACCCAACACTGTTGTCTGCCCGATTTGCCTGGGCCATCCCGGCACCTTGCCGGCCGCTAATAAGCAGGCAATAGAATGGACAATTCTGACTGGTTTGGCGCTCCATGGTAAAATAAACACCATATCCAAATTTGACCGCAAGAATTATTTTTATCCGGACCTGCCCAAGGGCTATCAAATTTCCCAATATGACCTGCCCTTGGTCTATAACGGGTATTTGGAGATTGACGGAGAAAATATTGCTATTACCAGAATCCATTTAGAAGAAGATACGGGTAAATTAACTCACCCCGTGAGCGCCAAGTCTTCGGCGGGTAAACTCAATGGCAAAAACTACTCTTTGGTGGACTATAACCGCGCCGGCACGCCTTTAATGGAAATGGTAACCGAACCGGTAATAAAATCAGCTGAACAAGCGAAAAAATTCTGCCAAGCTTATCAGCAAATTTTAAGATATTTGGATATTTCCGATGCCGATATGGAAAAAGGGCAAATGCGTTGCGAAGCCAATGTCAGCATTCAGAAAAAAAGCAAGTGGGAATACAAAGGCGATGGCGTTATTACTGCCAAAGGCAATTATAAATTAAATCCGAAAGTTGAATTAAAAAATATTAATTCTTTCCGCGCTCTGGAAAAAGCGATTGCTTTTGAAATAAAAAGGCAGACGCAAGCTTTAAATGATGGTGAAAAATTAATACAAGAAACCCGCGGTTGGAATGAGAATAAAGGCATAACAGTCAGCCAAAGGACCAAGGAAACTTCCGCTGATTATCGCTATTTCCCCGAACCGGATATTCCGCCCCTGAGCATCGATAGCCAATTAATTAATAATATAAAATCGCAATTAATAGAACTGCCGCTGGAAAAAAAGAAAAGATTCATAGCCCAATATTATTTTGACCAAAACACCGCCGCTATCTTGGTTAATGATAAAAATCTGGCTGATTATACTGAAAAAGTAATATCAGAGTTACGCGCTTGGATTGATTCTACCGGAGATAATTGGGAAAGGCAGAATAAAAAATTGTCTAAAATAACCGCTAATTGGCTTATTTCAGAACTGTTCAAGCACCTGAAAAAAGACAATTTAAATATAAAAAATATTAAAATAACCCCGGAGAATTTCGCCGAGCTTATAACATTAGTTTATCAAGGAAAAATCAATTCATCGGTTGGGCAAACATTATTAGAGGAGATGTATAAAAACGGCGGCGACCCCTCACAAATTATGGAAACTAACGGCCTGGAACAATTGGATGACAGGCTGGCGCTTAAAAAAATTATTAAAAAAATAATTAAAGATAATAAAAAACAAGTAGCTGAATACAAATCCGGCAAAGCAAACGTCTTCCAGTATTTTATCGGCCAAACCATGTCAGCTACCAAAGGCAAGGCCAATCCCAAAATCGCGGCCAAAATTCTTAAAAAATTGCTGGCATGATATATTAGATCCCTTCTCAGCGGACAAAAAAAGTCCCCCTGGCAATGGGGATTTAGGGGGTTAAATTTAATCCGCATTGCCTTCTTCCTCAATTTTTCTTGACCAAATAAAAATTATTATATATAATATTAATAATGAAAAAAATACTGTGGAAAAGTTTATATTGCAAATACAAGATGGGTAATGCCCTTCATTACTATATTGGTAATTAAAATACCTCCCCCCCCAAGGGAGGTATTTTTTTAGGTAAAATATTGGTCTTTAATAAATATAATGAAAATAAGGGGGGAAATGAATATAAAACTTCCGGAAGAAGAAAGAATTAAGTGCGATTCTATTGAATCTTGCCCATTTGGAAAAATAAAAAGATGCACAATTTCAATGATGGAAGATTGCGATTTAATAAAAAAAAAGTGTTAAAAATATTAATCTGCCAAAAAGGAGCAATGATGATGGGAACCAAATTTGAATTAATTAGCGGAGAAGAGATCTCTATTCGCGGAAAATGCCTTTCTTGTAAAAGCTTAATATGTTCTTGCCCTATGCGGCCTGATTGTTCAGGAATAGTAAATCCTGAATTTATTAAAAGAAAAGATTACGATGGAAAAATTAATGGAATCGGAGGAATGTTTTGTCCAACCTGTAGGGCATAAATTTACCGAATTATAACTTCAAAACATAAGGAGTTAATCCAATTAACTCCTTTTTTTCTTTAAAAAATTACCGACCAATTTATTCGCCTCTTTCTTATCTTTTATCCAATGAATTGTAACGCCTTGGCTTTCCCAGCGCCGAAACCAGGTCATCTGCTTTTTAGAAAATTGCCTAATGGCGATATTTAATTTTTCTGTCATTTCTCTAATTGCCATTTTTTTTTGCAGATATAAAGATATATATTTATATTCCAAGCCAAAATCTTCCAATCGCTTCCAGCTTACTCCCCAGCTATGCAATTTTTTAACCTCCTCGATCATATTTTCTTTTTCCAGCCTATGCCTCAATCTTTTATAAATCCTATCTTTCAGAACTTCTCGCGGCCAAGCCAGTCCGATAATCAAGGCGTCATAATCCGGCTTAATTTTTTCAGCTTTAAAATTTCCCGGAGAACTGGCAATTTCCAGATAGCGGATTAACCGCCTTTTGTTTTCCCGGTCGCTATTGTTTAATTTTTGCGCTTTGGCCTTATCTAATTTTTCTAATTTATAATATAAATTTTCCGCGTCCAGCTTAGCTAATTTCTCTCTTAATATTATATTCGGTCTAACCGCGGATAAATTATAGCCGTCAACCAATGCCTGTAGATAAAGACCGGTTCCGCCTACAATAATCGGCAGTTTGCCCCTATCTAAAACATTATTGACAGCTTTAACCGCCAATTTCTGGTATTTGGCCAGATTAAACTCCGTATTGGGGCCAACCACATCAATTAAATGATAAGGTATACATATTTTGTCATCCTGAGCGAAGTCGAAAGATCTTGTTGATTTATTTTTATTTTTTATTTTAACAAAGTATTTATCCAAATCTTTGCCGGTGCCGATATCCATCCCCTTGTAAACCTGCCGGGAATCGGCGGAAATAATTTCACCGTTAAATTTCATGGCCAATTTAACCCCCAAGCCGGTTTTGCCGCTTGATGTCGACCCTAAAATTACAATTATTTTATTATTTTTCATATCTGTTAATTTATAAACTTTTTACAAACTCCCCGCGCAGGCCGAAATCCTCCGCTTGTTTGATTTTTACTTTTGTAAATTTTCCTTTTAAATTATGGCTATTTGCCTTTTCTATCTTAACAACTTTGGCCGTTCTGGTCTTGCCGTACCACTCTCTTTTTTTTGTTTTTCCCTCAACTAATACTAAAACTGTCTTGCCCATATATTTTTTATTGTTTTCCAGATTATATCTACGCAATATTTGCATTAAGCAATTTTCCCTTCTTTTCTTTTCAATTTTAGAAACATTATCTCTCATATTAAAAGATGCCGTATGCGGGCGCGGGCTGTACTGGGAAACATAGGCCATGTCAAATTTAACTTCGTGGCATAATTTTTTGCTGGCATTAAATTGTTTTTCCGTCTCCCCGGGAAAACCGACAATTATATCCGTGGTAATGGCCAGCGGCAACTTCCATAAATCTTCAGCCGGTTTTCTTTTGAAAAATTCCCGCCTTAATTTATTTATCAAATTAATATAATGCTCGCGCGTATATTTCCTGTTCATTTTTTTCAACATATCATTATCGCCCGATTGCGCCGGCAAATGAATATGCTCGCAGACTTTTTCGCATTTCGCGGCAGTTTGGATTAATTCATTGCTCATATCCTTTGGATGATTTGTAGAAAACCTAAGCCAAAAATCACCAGGAATATTATTAACCATTCTTAGTAAATCCGGAAAATTTATATCTTCCTCTCTTCTATCTCCTCTCCTCATTAGGAGAGAAGAGCTGGAAGGGTGAGAAAAAATATAACTGTTCACATTTTGCGCGATTAAAATAATCTCCTTATAACCCTTAGCCACTAAACTCCTCGCTTCCTTGATAATATCATCAGCCGGGCGGTACACTTCGCGGCTGCGGGCGTAAGGCACATAGCAATAAGAGCAAAAATTATCACAGCCGTTGCCGATAGGGATAAAGGCGCTGAATGAAGAATTATATTTGGGCATTATATTAAAATAACCGGACAAGCTGTTTTGATTTTTTTTTGGTTTTTTCAGCTGGGCGGCTAACTGAGGAAGTTCGGTAATCGGCAGCCAAATATCCACGTGCTTTTTTAACCGCCTTTGCACTCCTTTATCGCCGGACAAACAGCCGGTTAAAATAACCTTCTTGCCCGGATTATGCTTTTTAAATCTCGGGATAATGCCGTATATCCTGTCTTCAGCCGACTGCCTGACCCCGCAGGTTGTCACCACTAATAAATCCGCTAAATCTTTTGAGGCAACATTTTTATAGCCAAGATTATCCAAATACCCGGCGATCCTCTCGCTGTCAGACTTGTTCATCTGGCAGCCGATGGTAACGATATGATATTTATTATTTTTCATATAAACTTTATAATATCAGAAAT
>PETS01000128.1 GCA_002781265.1 Candidatus Falkowbacteria bacterium CG02_land_8_20_14_3_00_36_14
TGACGCCTCAAGAAAAAATAGCGTCTACATTATTTTTATCTTTAAATAATATTAATTATCCACAGAAGGTAGCTTTGACTCTGCAACAGTACATTGGTTGACAACTTATAATTAGTATTTTAATATATAATCACTATAATTATATAATATTTATAACTATATGGAATCGATCGTTCAGGAAATATTGGATTTAGTCAAAAAAAAGATTGTGGAACAAGCCGCCTTTGACCGTGATGCTTATAAAGAGCTGGTTGAAGAAACTATTGAATATTTTAAAGAAAAAGGCAAATTGACTAATGACGACAATGATGAATTTATTGAAGACCAATTAATGGCTATGTGGGAAGAGGTGGAAGATTGGATGGCAAAAAAATAAAAATATTTTAATTATATTTAATATTATAAATAGGTTTTGCCTGTTTTTTTTATACCTTAATCACTACCGGCAATACCATCGGCCTTCTTTTTGTCTGGCTGAATAAAAATTTGCCAACATCATTCCTAATTTTATTTTTTATATAATCATCATCAGCCGGAGTGCGGGGATCATGGTCTTTCACAATTTTTTTAACCCTCATTCTGGTTTTTTCAATTAATTCCCTATTTTCTTTCATATAGACAAAACCGCGCGATATCAAATCGGGATTGCCGATTGGCTCGCCAGTTTTAGAATCTATAGTGGCAATAACCACTATCATCCCGTCTTCAGACATCACTTGGCGGTCACGCAAAACAATATTAGAAACATCTCCCACGCCCAAGCCGTCAACCATAACATAGTCAGTCGTCGCTTTATGGGCGGTCAATTTGCAAACTGATTGCCCGCGGTTATTTTTGCTTATCTCTAAAATTTGGCCGTTGTCAGCCACAAAAATATTTTCTTTGGCAATGCCGACGTTTTCGGCCAGTTCGGCGTGCGCTCTTAACATATAATGGTTGCCTTCTATGGGCATAAAATTTTCCGGCTTCAAAAGCCGCATCATTAATTTTAAATCTTCCTGTTTGGCGTGCCCTCCGGCATGAACATCCATCATTTCATAATTAATAACATGAGCGCCTTGCCTGACAATCATATCTCTTAAATTTTGGATAGTGCGTTCGTTGCCCGGAATAATTGAAGATGAAAATATAACCGTATCCCCGTCTTTAAAGCTGATAGTGCGATGCTCATTATTCACTACCCTCATTAAAAAAGCATTGCTTTCCCCCTGGGCGCCGGTGCCTAAAATAATTATTTTATTATCATTAATTCTTTTTAATTCGCTTTCATTTTGTATTAAAATTCTAGGGTTGAATTTTAAATAGCCGATTTTATGGGCGATTTCAACGTTATCATTCATGCTTCGGCCCTGAAGATATATTCTCCGTCCGTATTTTTCGGTTAAATCAAATATTTTCTGCAAACGGCTTAGCTGGGAAGCAAAGGTTCCGATTATTATCCGACCCTCTATCTTTTCAAATATTTTTCCTATTTCATCGCCGATTGAAGATTCGGAAATTTGATAGCCAGGATGGGTAGAATCAGTGGAATCAGACATTAAAAGAGTTACTCCCTCGCCTCCTATTTTAGCTATCCGGTTCAAATCGGCCGGTTTGTCGTTTACTGGAGAATAATCAATTTTAAAATCTCCCGTATGCATAACCGTACCGGCGGGCGTTCTTATAATTACGGCAAAACTGTCTGGGATAGAATGGTTGACGCGCAAGAATTCAATATTAAAACTTTTACCCAGTCTTAATGTATTTTTATCGTCTATTTCAAAAATATTAAGCTTGGGGCAGCTTTTATATTCTTCAGTTCTTTTTCTCACTAAGCCGGCGGTAAGCTTCCCCATAAACATCGGCGGGTTGCCGATTTTTCCAATTATATGGGGAATGCCGCCGATATGATCCATATGGCCATGAGAAATAATTACGCCCTTTATCCAATCAAGCTTATCTTCCAAATAGGAAATATTGGGGATAATATAATCTATGCCCAGCATGTCTTCTTCGGGAAATTGAAGCCCCATGTCAATAATAATTATTTCTTTATTATATTGAAAAAGTGTCATATTGCGGCCGACTTCTTCCAATCCGCCCAATACTATTACTTTTAATTTATTATCCGGCAAATTATCTTTTGCTATTTCCGTTTTAATAGGCATTGTCTGCCTTCTCATCGGAGAAAAGTTTTGCTTAAAACCAGCATTCCTGTTAGTAGGAATATTTTTTCTGTATCTAGGTTTGTATTTTGTTATCATAATTTTATTTAATTTTTTTATTATTAATTTATTATTTTTTATAAAAGAGTGCTATTTTGGCGAAAGCCAAAAAATATTTTTTTAAAATGAATTACCCCGTAGCAGAGTTGCGAGGTATCCTCAAGGTAGTTAATTATTTTGAAAAAC
>PETS01000106.1 GCA_002781265.1 Candidatus Falkowbacteria bacterium CG02_land_8_20_14_3_00_36_14
CACGCTTACGCGCGCAGGGGGATATCCCCCTGCGAACCCCCTTAATATGTTCCCCGCCGCAAACGGACGGGGTAAATGACTAATATAATTAAATATCAGCCAAATTAATATGCCACCGCCATATCCTAACAACGCCGGGAAAGCTGCTTTTTTTAAATAATAGCCGAATGACAACTCTTTGACTTGCCCCATGGCGGCGACGCCGGCAGCTGAACCGATAATCAATATTGAACCGCCCGTGCCGGCGGTTAATGCCAACAATACCCATATAGACGTGAATACGTTATCGCCCAACATTTTAATAGCCGCCGCCACTAACGGGACATTGTCCAGAATGGAAGAAATTAAACCAAGCGCCACGCTTCCGAAAATTAATCTATCCAGACTGGGAACGGCTCCAAAAACAGAATCAGAAAATTTTTCTAAAAGTCCGATATACGATGAAGCGCCGACTGCCAGCAATATGCCGATGAAAAATTTTAAGGTGGATAAATCAACTTTTTGGATAATTTTGACTATCTGCCCGTTCTCATGCAGATTATCTCCGTTTTTGGCTTTGATATCAATATAAATCCAAAGGATGCCTACGCCGGCGAGCAACCCTAAAAACGGAGGCAGGCCGATTAAATTGGCCGCCAGCGGAAAAATAAAAGATAGAATGCCGATAAATACAACTGGCCAGTAAGGATTCAATTTTTCTTCATCAACTATATCAAAATCAGGATGCTCTTTTTCTGCTTCTTCATAAACTTTAATTTTTCTACTCATTAAATATTGGGGAATCGCCCAAGCGGCCAAAGCCGGCAATACGCCTGTTTTTATTATTTCTAAAGCGGTAAATTTGCCTGCTAGCCACAGCATTATCGTAGTTACGTCGCCGATCGGACTGGCGGCTCCGCCGGCGTTGGCGGCGATGACGGTATTAGCTGTATAAATTAAAAATTTTCCCTGTTCTTATATATTTTTCTACCCACCTGAAGCATAATCAAGGTGGTTGTCAAATTATCTAAAAATGCCGAAAAGATAAAAATTAACGCTCCCAGTAGCCAAAAAAACTTTATTTGACTGATCTTCTTCTGCATAATTTTTTCTTGCACCCAATCAAAAAAACGATAATAGGACAATGTTTCCACCAAAGTCATAGCCGCTAACAAAAAAACCACTATGCCGAAGATTTCTTCGGTCTCATGGTTTAAAGCTAAACTTATATCTTCACTTCCTTTGTCATAGATAACAATTATAATCCACAGAATAACGCCGATAATAATTGCAGTTCCGCTTTTATTGACGCGTAATTTATGCTCTAAGGCGATTACTGCATACCCAATGATAAATATTAATCAGGCCAATAGCCAGATAGTTTGATAAGACATATTATTTCATGGGACTATCGCTGAATGCTCTTTTGAGTATAAATTTTCAAATTTAATGAAAATTTTAATAAAATTTTTTGAAAAAATATGGTTATATTAGTGAAAATAATTTTATAAAAATTTACCAAAATTTGGTAATTTAGGCCAAATACGATATTCGGCGACAGTTCCTTTATTAATTAAATAAAATCCGCGAGCTTGATTAAGCGTCCGCGGTAATAAAAAAGATCTAAATTATAACTTTAATTTTTCTAAATTTAAGCTGTGCCAAACCGTTCGGCCGGAAATATTATCGCTGGAAACTGCTACTTGCGCCATATGATTTAATTTTTCAAGCTGGGCTTCGTTTTCTCCTAAAACAATAATCCTAAATGGATTATCATTGGTAAATCTTTCGCCAAAGCCATGGCTTAAGGCAACGTCTGATAATGCTATTAATTCGCCAATGCTTTCTTCCGGCTCAATCTCCATATCAGTAAATATAAAACCATCGGGTAATCCTTCTATCTTTTTAAACTTTCTCGTGCCGTCATAATAGAGCACTCGCTCGCAGTGCAGTTTTTCCATTTCATCGGCTCTTATATGCCGATAGATGAATTCTGTATCCGAATAAATTTTATTTAAAGAGCCGACTAAATCTCTGGCATATTTTTGCCCGAACTCATCAGGCGTAATATCTCCTTTCAATTTACCGAATTTTTTTAATTCATCTAAAGCAATTTTCGCCGCGGCGCAACCTTCATGGCTTGTGATTTCAAACCGATGCTTGATTATACCGGCCTTTATTAATTCTCCGGCTGCCTTAATCATCACCTTTTCGCCGGCGATTATTCCGGATCCGGCCCTAGCTATTCTATGATCGTGTATCCGGCCATCAGAACATGCTAGGCATTCAGGAGTCTCTAGAAAAGTATTTTTTATGCCGTCAATAGAATTATAAATTTCTTCAATAGGCCTGTTTTCTTTTAATCCTTGGATAACAAAATTATCTTCGGATTTTTGCCAAAGTGCATCTATTTTTTCTGATTGATTTTTCATTTTTTCCTCCATAAAATATTTTTTATTGAATATTTTTACTTTTTTTCCATCTTTTTACCGCCTTGCTTCTAGCTAACTCCTTGACGATACTGGCGTTTATGTTGGTAAACTTCTCCTGATCAAACTGCTTTAAGTTCTTTTTGGCTTCTTCGGCACGCATCCTGGCTTCTTCGGCCCTTTTTTCGTCTATCTCCTCAGCGCGCTCGGCCGTATCGGCTAAAATCACGACCTTATCTTTTAAAACCTCAATAAAACCGCCGGAAACCGACATTACTTCCGGCAGGCCGTCTTTCTTTTTGATTTCAATCACTCCGGGCTGCAAAGAAGCCACTAAGGGGATATGATTAGGCAAAACCGTAATCTCGCCCATCATGGTGGGAACGGTTATTTGCATAACCTCTTCTTTTAAAACCACGCGCTTCGGAGTAACTATCTCAAAATGTATTATTTTATCAGCCATAAATATTTATTGTAAATAAAAATTGTTTTAAAATTAGAAATTGGGAATTAGAAATTTTAGAATTCTATTTCCCCACTTCCTAAAATCCCGCCTTTCATATAAAAATCATTTTCTCCCTTGTCATCGTGCTTGCCTTCTAAAATTTCTTTAAAACCCTTGATGGTATCGCTTATCTTGACATATTGCCCCGAATGGCCGGAAAATACTTCCGCCACGAAAAGCGGCTGGGATAAAAACCTTTGTATTTTTCTGGCCCTCATCACGGTCAATTTATCTTCATCTGATAATTCATCCATGCCTAAAATGGCGATAATATCCTGCAAATCCTTGTATCTTTGCAAAACTTTTTGGACTCCTCGCGCCGTTTCATAATGTTCTGGGCCGATAATTTTCGGATCTAAAATAGTAGAAGAAGAGTCTAAGGGATCCACTGCCGGATAAATGCCTAATTCAGACAGGCCTCGGGATAAAACTACGGTTGAATCAAGATGGGCAAAGGTTGTCGCCGGCGCCGGATCAGTCAAATCGTCTGCCGGCACATAAACGGCCTGGATGGAAGTGATTGAACCCTTATTAGTAGAAGTGATTCTCTCCTGCAATTCTCCCATTTCGGTAGAAAGAGTCGGCTGATAACCCACGGCTGAAGGCATCCGTCCCAGTAAGGCCGATACTTCCGAACCGGCTTGAGTAAACCTAAAAATATTGTCTATAAAAAATAATACATCCTGGTTTTGCTCGTCCCGAAAATATTCAGCAATGGAAAGCCCGGATAAAGCAACGCGCGCCCTGGCGCCGGGCGGTTCATTCATCTGGCCGAATACCATAGCTACCTTGTCAATCACTCCTGATTCTTTCATTTCATGGTATAGGTCATTGCCTTCCCTGGTTCTTTCTCCCACGCCAGCAAAAACCGAATAACCGCCATGCTCCTGGGCTATATTATGGATAAATTCCTGGATCAAAACTGTCTTGCCCACGCCGGCGCCGCCGAACATGCCCACTTTGCCGCCTTTGGCAATTGGGCAGATCAAATCAATCACTTTAATGCCGGTTTCTAAAATTTCTGTCTTAGTTGATTGGTCAACGAATTTAGGCGGCTGGCGGTGGATAGGATATCTCTTCTTTGCCTTGGGCGCTTCTTGGCCGTCAATAGGATTCCCTAAAACATCAAAAATTCTCCCCAAAGTGGCTTCGCCCACCGGCACGCTGATACCGGCACCGGTATTTACGGCTTTCTGGCCGCGCTTCAGCCCGTCGGTTGAACCCATAGCCACGGTTCTTACTAAATTTGACCCCATATGCTGCTGGACTTCCAAAACTAATTTTTTATTTTTTCCCAATTCTACTTCTAAGGCATTATAAATTTCTGGCAAATCGCCGGCAAAAAAGACATCAACCACCACGCCGATTATTTGTTTAATTGTCCCCGTAGCCGTTTTCACCGCCACAGTTGTTTGTGTATTTTTTTGCATATTTATTTTTAACAATCCGTAGCTGCAAGCGAAGGATTGACTATTTATTAATTATGTGATAATTTATATTATTAGTTTGATTTATAATTTGTGAATATTTTATTTTCTTAATAACCGTTCATTCCAATAGGAGGATTTTATGCCTTATAAACACGATGAGTACATGAAAGAACATTATATATCATATGGTGTTCTAAGTAAAATCGTTAATTTTAAAAACCCGATTGCCCTTAAATGTATAATAAAAATATTGTTTTCCAATTTATCGCAGATATTAAATAAACTACAAAATTATTATTTTCAAAAACTAATGGAAACTGGCGGCGAAATTTTATATTGTTCAATTGCCTGTTTCTTAATATTTGCCATAGAATTTTTTCCGCTTCGGTCATATTCTTTCTTAATTCTTTCGCCACTTTTACAACTTTTGAATTAATCATATTTTTTCGTCCTCGCACAATTTACCCTCACCCGCCTCGCTTCGCTCGGCACCCTCTCCAAATTTGGAGAGAGTATTTTTTCTCCCCTCTCCTGTATAGGAGAAAGGCCGGGGGTGAGGTTATTTCAGCGCATTGGCGCCGGCGCTGATTTCCGCTATTTCCGCCGTAATGCTGGCCTGCCTGGCTTTATTGTAATACAAAGTCAATTCATCAACCAAATCTCCGGCCGCTTCCGTGGCTTTGTGCATAGAAGCCATGCGGGCGCTGTGCTCGGACGCGTTTGACTCCAATAGCGCCTGGAATAACTGCACTTCAATCAAACGGGGAATTATTTTATCCAATACTTCCTGCGGGCTTGGTTCAAATGTATAATAAAACTTATTCTTCTTTTCTTCTAAATGCTTCTCATCTTTAGCTTTGATAAATTCCTTGCTAATGCCAATCCTCGAATCCTCCCCGACTATGCCGAGATATTTGTCATCAGCGGTAAAATCAATGGGCAATAACTGCTTAACTCTGGGAATCTGCTTGGCTACGTTTATAAAATCAGTATAAGCAACCATCACTTTGTCATATTTGCCTGATAAAAAATCATTAATTATCATTTTAGCGATGGGCATAACTTCCGCCACTTCTGAAACCGCATCCTGCTTGGGAAAATCAGCCGCCAAATTATAGCCGTAGTATTTATTAACTGCCAATCCTTTTTTGCCCATAATTATAAATTCAGCTTTTGCTTCCATCGGCTCTCCTTTATGGTGGTGTTTCTTGATAGATTCATGCACTTTATTTACTATGGCGGTGTTAAACCCGCCGCATAATCCCCGGTTAGAAGCAAACAAGACAATGCCCACATTTTTTATTTTATCTTTTTTAACCAGCAAGGGATGAAGCTCTTCTCCGCTATTATCCGCTTGGGAAAGATTCAAAACTGTTGCCCAGCTCAAATTGGCATAGGTTCTGGTTTTTAATACCGCTTCTATGCTGCGGCGCATTTTAGCCGTGGCCACCATTTCCATGGCCTTGGTGATTTTTTTGGTATTGCCGATTGATTTTATTCTTCTTTGGATGTCTTTAGTTGACGCCATTCTTTATAATTTTAATTTTTAATCAAATAATCTAATGTATGCTTATAATTATCTATTAATTTTTTTATTTTACTCTCCAGCTTCTCATTCAAATCCCCTTGGGATGATATTTCTTCTAAAATATCTTTCCCGAAATTTTGGGCGTATTTATTCAAGCCGTCTTCAAATTCTCCGATTTTTTCTACCGGCACATTATCCAGCAGGCCGTTGGTGATGGCAAAAAATATTAAAACCTGATTGGCAATCGGCACCGGCGCGTATTGGCCTTGCTTGAATATTTCCATCAATCTTCTGCCCCGCTCCAGCCTGATTTTTGTTTCTTGGTCAAGATCAGCGCCAAACTGGGCAAAAGCGGCCATTTCTCGGTACTGGGCCGCTTCCAATCTCATCTTGCCGGCGACTTTTTTCATGGCTTTTATCTGGGCGGAGGAGCCGACGCGCGAAACAGAAAGGCCGGCGTTCACTGCCGGACGGTTGCCCTGGTAAAATAAATCCGGCTCCAAATAAATCTGCCCATCAGTGATGGAAATAACATTGGTGGGAATATAGGCGGACACATCGCCGGCCTGGGTTTCAATAATAGGCAAAGCCGTGATAGAACCGCCGCCGTGGTCTTTGTTTAATTTGCAGGATCTTTCCAAAAGACGGGAATGAAGAAAAAACACGTCTCCCGGATAAGCTTCTCGTCCCGGCGGCCGGCGAAGAAGCAGCGATATTTCTCTATAAGAAACGGCATGCTTGGATAAATCATCATAAATTATTAAAACATCTTCGCCTTTATCCAAAAAATATTCCGCCATGGCGCAGCCGGCATAAGGAGCTATATATAAAAGCGACGCCGGAAAAGAAGCGCCGGCTAAAACCATAATCGTGTAAGCCATCGCGCCTGCCTCCTCCAGCTTGGCTATAATGCCGGCTATCTTAGATTCTTTCTGGCCGATAGCGACATAAATACATTTCATATTCTGCCCCTTCTGGCTAATAATGGTGTCAATTGCCAAAGCGGTTTTGCCGATCTGCCTGTCACCAATAATTAATTCTCTTTGGCCCCGGCCGATGGGAATCATGGAATCAATGGCTTTAATTCCGGTTTGCACCGGCTGCGATACCTTCTGCCGGGTAATTACTCCCGGAGCGATTTTCTCAATAGGATAAAATTTATCGGTTTTAATTTTTCCTTTGCCATCAACTTCTTCTCCTAAGGGATTTAGAACGCGGCCAATTAAGCCCTCTCCGACCGGAACTTCTAAAATTCTTTTTAAAGAAATTACTTCGTCCCCTTCTTTTATGCCGGTATAATCGCCTAAAATAATAGCGCCGACATTATCTTCTTCTAAATTCAAAGCCACTCCGTATACCGGGCCTTTAGCGGTTTTAAATTCAAGCATTTCCGACATCATCACGTCAGCCAAACCGGAAATAAGAGCGATCCCGTCTCCGACTTCAATTACCCGACCATAGGTCTGCTCCCTGATTTGGCTCTTAAATTCCGTAATATGCTTTTTAAGCTGTTCCACGATAAAATCTTTTGTATTGGACATAATATATTATAAACTCAAAACTTAAAATTCAAATGTCAAAGCTATTTAATTATTTTGAGTTAAAAATTTATATTATTTAATATTTTTATTAATTATTATTTTTATAATTTATACTTAAATGTTAAAAAATGACTTATATTAATTATTATGTTAATGTATATTTAATTATATTTTGCTTTTTTAAATCTTGCTTAAGGAGGTTTATATGACTTCTTTAAAAAAAGTAAAGAAAAAAAACAAAAAGTGTAAAAAGAAAACTACTACAAAGGATCAGCGCCCCCCGATCTTTACTTTAAAATTTTAAATATGTCCCCCTCTTTTATGAAATAATTATCTCCTCAACCCCTCTTAAATGATACCGTTTAACGGTATCCTTATTTTTTTATTTCTGTAAAGCTTCTTTTAATTCTATTAATCTTGTTTTCAAGCTGTTGTCTATAATTCTGTCGTTATATTTTATTATTATCCCGCCTAAAATACTTTCATCAATTTTAATTTTAGTTTCGGCAATTTCCGCATTAGCGATTTTTTTAATATAGGAATTAATCTCTTGATTATAATTATTATCATGCTGGCTGGCGCTCACCACTTCCGCAACTACTGTTTTGTTCTCATGGTTCCATAATGATTTGAACTTTTCCATTATTAAATCGGCCTTTTTGAGATCGTCATTTTTAATTATCAAACTGGCAAAATTTTTTAAAATACCAACCATGGCGCCAGCAGTCTTGTTGGCGGTAATTTCATATAATATTTTCGCGTATTGCCCTACGCTAATTTTCATGGATTTATCTTATTTTTTTTATCATTTTCTCAATTAAAGATTTTTCTTTTTTGTAATCCACCTTTTCTTCAAGAATTTTTTCCAATGACATGGCTATCAGGCCGGCAACTTCGGATTTTATTTCCTTTAAAGTTTTGGCCTTTTCCGCCAGTAATAATTGCTTTTCATTATTTATAATCTGGCCGACTTCATCCCTGGCCTTGGCCACTATTTCTTTCTTCTTGTTTTCCGCCAATTCATTGGCGTTATCTATTATTTTAACCGCTTCTTTGCCCGCTTGGTCTATTTTTTGCTGGTATTCTTTTTCGGTTAATGATAATTTTTTTTCTATCACGGCCGCGTCAGCCAGGCTTTTTTCAATCTTCTTGGTTCTTTCCTGCATCACGCTTATTAACGGCTTGACGGCAAAATAATAAATAATGCCAAAAATGATGGCGAAATTCACAATCTGCGCCAAAAATAATTTCAAATTCAAATGAAATATTTCAATAATTGACTCCATAGATAAATTCCTCAAAACCCCGTTAAAAACCTATCTTCGGGGAAAATTAATAATTTTTGCCGCCCCGAGATCGCTCGGGGCGGCAAAAAATTAATAATTGTTATTTAATACCAAAAGATATTACTAAGGCATAAATAGCGATAGCTTCGGCAAAAGCACAGGCCAATAGCATCGCTACCATCACTTTCCCCGATGCTTCCGGGTTCCGTCCGATTGATTCCATGGCTTTGGCGCCGATTAAGCCGATGCTGATTCCCGGCCCGATGGAACCAATAGCGATTGCCAATGCTTTGGCCAACATAACATTTTCCATAATTTTAGTATTTATTAATTATTTATAATATTTTAATTTATTAATGCTCTTCGGCGCTAGTCATCATTATTATATATGTCAGCACCAGCATGGAAAAAATCAAAGCTTGTATAAAACCGACTAAAATTTCTAAAAACATAAATGGAATCGGCAGGCCAAAAAGCAGTATGGCCGACATTGATGCCAATAGCACTTCGCCGGCAAAAATATTGCCGAAAAGACGAAAAGACAAACTGGCTAACTTGGCCATTTCTCCGATTATTTCCAACAAACCGGCAAAAAATTTAATGGGATTAACTAATAATATCGTCGGATCTTTTAATATTTTTTTCGGTATTTCTAATAATGCCTTGATATTGATAAATTTATTCAAATAGCGGTAAGCGCCGACGGTAAATATGCTGAAAATGTGGCTGATGATCACGCCGATAACGGCTAAGGCTAAAGTAGTGTTAAGATCCGCAGTTCCGCCCCGGAAATAAGGCACAAAAATTTTCTTGCCATTTTCCGCTATTACTAAGCCGACAGAACCCACGCCGGGAATCAAACCCGACCAATTGCTTAACAGTATAAAAATAAAAAAACTGAAAATTATCGGAAAAAATTTCATAGTTTTTTCTCTGGAAGCGGTAACCGAATCAAAAATATTAAAAAGCGACTCAATAATAATTTCAATAAAATTTTGCGCGCCCTTAGGCACCATTTTTATCCTATTTTTTATAAATAGAATTACAATAATAACAACTAATACCACCAACCAGGAGTTTATCAAAGAATTAGTCACCGGCATCTTGCCTATATGAAAAATGGTTTCCGCGTAAAGAGTGGGCTCCGGCTGTAATACGGCGGTTGTTAATCCATTATGCCCTAAGCTGTTATCGTTAAAATCACTCATAAATATCAACCATTTTTTTAAAAACAAAAAAGATAAAAAAGCACGTTGCTTGATTATCCTTTTTATGGTTTTTACCAAAAAAAGCTAATTGAAAAAATATTTATTAACAAATTTAATTTAATTATACAAACTATCAGTAAATAGTCAACCCTCTTATTTTTTAAATTATTAGCTAATTTCTTAATTATTTTTTTGCTAATATTAAATAAAATGAATTACCCCGTAGCAGAGTTGCGAGGTATCCTCAAGGTAGTTAATTATTTTGAAAAACCAATGGTTTCTCAAACTCTTCCTTGTAAGGAATACCCAGAGTAGAGCTCCGAGGAATATTTTGATTTAAAATTTATCTAAACTATTAATCTTCTTTTGGCAAACCTCTCCCAATCCCCCATCTTTCTTCAGTAGATGGTATTTCTTTTTCTAATTCTTTTATCCAAACTCCAAAATCAGAATATCTTATTTTTACTCCTTTTTTTTCTAAAATATTTCTTATTTTTATGATAATACTTTTTTCATATTCCGGCAGCATTCCTTTAGCCAAAAGTATAATAAATTCTCTGTATTCATTAGATTCTTTATATCTTCTTAATACTCCGGATATAAAACCTGACCCTAATTTATTTATGCCTTTAAAATTAATTAAAACTTCATCAATAATGTTTTCTAATTGATTTGATTCTTCTCTTTTTTCCGGGTTAAAAACATCAGAACATTCAAGTTTTGAAACCATATAATTATATATTTAAATCTTTCAATTCTTGTTTTTGCTTTCTAGATAAATTAGTCGGCGTTTTTATTATTACTTCCACTAAGTGGTTTCCCCGCCGGCGACTCTGTAAATTCGCTACGCCTCGGCCGCGCAAATTAAAAGTGGTTCCGGATTGGGTGCCGGCCGGAATTTTTAATTTCACTTCCCCGTCTATGGTGCTAATATCTATCTTATCGCCTAAAGCGGCTTGAGTAAAGGTGATATAAGCTTTGGCTAAAATATTATCTCCGTTGCGGACAAACCTTTTATCGGGGTTTACCCTTATTTCAATATATAAATCGCCGGCCGAAGCTCCCTTTTGCCCGGCCTCGCCCTGTCCGGTTAAGCGGATGGTTTCACCATTATCTATGCCGGCCGGAATTTTAATATTTAATTTAACCAATTCTTCCGCTACGCCGAGTCCAGAACATTTTGAGCATTTCTTACTATAAGACCGGCCTTCCCCTTGGCAGGCGGAACAAGTGGTTTGCACCTGGATGTTTCCGAGAATGGTTCTTTGTATTTTTATTTCCTTGCCGGATCCGCCGCAATTTTGGCAAGTATTAATTTTCGCTCCCGGCTCTGCGCCGGTGCCGTTGCATTGGCTACAGGCCACTGTCTTTTTTAAATTAACTTCTTTAGTGGCGCCGAATACCGCCTCATTGAATTCAATCGCAAGCGTAGTTTGGATATCGCGGCCTCTTTTGGCTCTTTTGGCCCGGCCGCCGCCGAAGCCGAAGATATCGCCGATGCCTCCGAAGATATCGCCTAAATCGTCCATATTCACGTCAAAGCCGTTGGTAAATCCGGAAAAATCCCTGAATCCCTCAAAGCCGGAAAAACCGCCGCCGGCCTGGGCATTCTCAAAAGCTGATCCGAATTGGTCATATTGGGATCTTTTTTTGGCATCGCCCAAAACCTGATAAGCTTCATTTATCTCCTTAAACTTAGCTTCGTCTCCGCCTTTTTTATCCGGATGATACTGGTGCGCCAGCTTCCTGAATGCCTTCTTAATTTCATCCGGCTGCGCGCCTTTATTCACGCCTAAAATTTTATAATAGTCTTTACCCATTCGATTAAAAATTAAAAATTACGAATTACGAATTATATTTTTCTTTGCAAGTAATTTGAATCTTCGCGATAATCCGACAAAGTTCATCGCAATCATTTAATAAAAATTCCGTTTGTTTAAATTCTAAAAAACTTCTATCAATTAAAGGCTTAATCCAATATTTTGTTTCTCTGGCTTCTTTATAAGCAATTGCGAATTTTGATAAAAAATCTTTTTCTGACTGTCCGCCGATTGCTTCTTTAATATTGGCGCCAATTGACGTACCGCTACGCAAAACTTGTTTTGATAAAACAAATTCCTTTTTACCAACTAAAAATTTATATAAATTAACTATCCTCAAAGCAAACTTATAGCTTTTTTCTTGAACAATATTATTTTTTCATTTATATTTTTAATTTTTAATTCGTAATTTTTAATTGAATATCAACCTTTAAACCCAATCTCGTCCCCCATCGGCTCCGCTTCCTTGATTTCGCCGAACCGGTCTTCATATTTTTTCAAATTTTCCTTCATGGCTAACACAATTCTTTTGTAATGCCCCGGATTGGTAATTACTTTACTCACCACTTTCCCGCTTAGCCCCATAATGCTTAAAAACATAATTTGGAACTCGTCCTTATTATGGTTCACCTGCATGGCATTGGCGTATTCCGCTCCCGGAATATTATCCGCTATTTTAATTTCCTGTTTTTTAAATTCATTTGTCATATTGTTTTTATTAATTATTAATGAATTACCCCATCAGCTTGCTACGGGGTAATTCATTATTTATATTGCTCGCCCCTGGATTGCGGGTCGGAGCCCGGCATGACAGTATTATATCTAGTTTGCTTATTATTTCTTATTATTATTCTTTCCTTCCTCAAACTCCCCCTCAACCGGGCCTTTTTCGTCGGCTGGTGGATTATTCTTATCATCTTTTTTTTCTCTAGATTGCTTGTCCGCCGAAGCTTCAGCGGAGGCGGAGTACATGGCCGCGCCTATCTTTTGCGCCACTTGGCTCAATTCTTCCATTTTTTTCTTCATCTCGTCATACTGGTCGGTATCTTTGACTTTTTTAAGCGCTTCTAATTTTTCCTCCAGCTCTTTTTTGTCTTCCGGCTTCATTTTATCCCCGGATTCTTTCAAAAGCTTCTCGGTTTGAAATACCACCGCGTCAGTCTGATTTTTAATCTCGGCATTGTCTTTTTTATTTTTATCTTCTTCCGCGTGCGACTCGGCTTCTTTCCGCATTTTTTCAATTTCTTCCTTGGATAGTCCGGAAGAAGCGGTAATGGTAATATGCTGTTCCTTGCCAGTGGCCTTATCGCTGGCCTTAACATTTAAGATGCCATTGGCGTCAATGTCAAAGCTGACTTCAATCTGTGGAATTCCGCGCGGGGAGATGGGAATGCCGCCTAAAATAAACCGGCCCAAGGTCTTGTTGTCCGCCGCCATTGGCCTGTCTCCCTGCACAATATGTATTTCCACGCTAGTCTGCCCGTCCGTGGCCGTGGAAAATATCTGCGTTTTGGAAGTGGGAATGGTTGTATTTTTTTCAATCAAAGGCGTAGCCACTCCGCCTAAGGTTTCAATGCCCAGTGTTAAAGGAGTAACATCAAGCAGTAAGACATCCTTGACGTCGCCCTGCATTACTCCGGCCTGGACAGCCGCTCCGAGCGCGACCACTTCATCCGGATTGACATTTAAATTCGGCTCTTTCTTAAAAAATTCCTTGACCCTCTTCTGGACTAAGGGCATTCTGGTCATGCCGCCGACCAATATCACTTCTTCAATGTCATTTATTCCCATGCCCGCGTCTTTTAACGCTTCCTGGCAGGGTTTGATGGTTTTTTCCACTAAATCGCCGACTAATTCTTCCAGTTTCGCCCGGGTCATTTTTAATACTAAATGCTTGGGCCCGTTAGCGTCAGTGGTAATAAACGGCTGGTTGATTTCCGACTCCATAGTGGTGGACAGCTCAATTTTGGCTTTCTCGGCCGCTTCTTTTATCCTTTGCAGAGCCAGAGTGTCTTTGGATAAATCAATCCCCTGATCTTTTTTAAATTCATCTATTATCCATTTAATGATAATCTGGTCAAAATCGGCGCCGCCCAAATGCGTGTCGCCGTTGGTTGATTTTACTTCCACCGTATCCGCGGAAATAT
>PETS01000068.1 GCA_002781265.1 Candidatus Falkowbacteria bacterium CG02_land_8_20_14_3_00_36_14
TTTTGTTCTTTTAATAATTTTTTTTCAACTGCGTTTTGCGTGGCAATCGCCGCATGATCAGTGCCAGGCAACCACAATGTTCTATAACCTTTCATTCTATGATAACGAATCATTAAATCTTCAATGGCTAACATGGCAGAGTGCCCCAAATGTAATTTTGCTGTTATGTTTGGCGGGGGTAAAATTATTGTGTAAGTTGGCGCGTTTTCAAGCAAATTCAAATTATCAGGATTAAAAAATCCTGATTGCTCCCATTTTTGATAAATTTTATCCTCGTAATTTTGCGAATTATAAACTTTGTCCATAAAAAATTAAGTTTAAAATTAGGGACTGTCGCTGAATGCTCTTTTGAGCAGAAAATTATAAATTTTGAAAAAATTTTTTCAAAAATGTTTGAGGGAATATGGATATATTAGCGAAAATATTTTTGAGAAAATTTACCAAAATTTATAATTTTATGCCGAATATGGCATTCGGCGACAGTCCCATTAAACTGTTTAATTTAAAGATTAACAAAAAATAATCAAAAAATCAAATTTAACGCTATGTCGCAGCAATATGATAATGTCCTAGTACAGCAATATAGAAATGTCCTACCTACTAACTTTTGTGTCATAATGGTTTAGATATAATTAACTAATTAATCTAAACAAAATTATGACTCAAAAACTAATAAGTATGACTAAAAAAGAGTTAGAAAGGAGCAATGTTATTCAAAATTTAATTGATGGTAAAATCAATGGTACAGATGCCTCAAAACAAATTGATTTATCCATAAGGCAAATTAGACGGATAAAAGCAAACGTTAAAAAACATGGAATAATCGGTTTAATTCATGCAAGCCGAGGTAAACAAAGTAATAGAAAATTGCAGAATAATTTGATTGAAAGAGCAAAAAAATATTTAAAAGAAAAATATTATGATTTTGGTCCAACATTTGCATCTGAAAAATTATTGAAAGTTGAAAAAATAAACATAAACAGAGAAACAATAAGGATAATATTAGATAAGATGGGGTTACGGAAAATCAAACAAAGGAAACAATCAAAAAATAGGCATGTTTGGAGAGCCAGAAAAGACAATTATGGAGAAATGCAACAATTTGACGGCAGTTATCATATTTGGTTTGGAGATGAGGAAACCTGTTTGCTGTTGTCTGTTGATGACGCTACAGGAAAAATAACATACGCTAAATTTGATATCAATGAAAGCGCAAAAACGGTATTTAAGTTCTGGCTGGAGTATTTTGATAAACATGGACTGCCATTATCAATATACTTGGATAAATTCTCTACATACAAAATAAACCATAAAAATGCGGTAGATAATAAGGATATGATAACGCAATTTCAAAGAGCAACGAATCAAATAGGGGTAAAATTAATAACAGCGCATAGTCCGCAAGCTAAAGGCAGGGTTGAAAGAATGAACGGGACATTGCAGGACAGGTTAGTCAAAGAATTAAGATTGGCAGGAATTACAACCATAGATGAGGCAAACAAATTTCTAGAAGAATATATTCCAAAGTTCAACGCTAAATTCGCTGTGGTTCCGCAAAGGGGAAAAGATTTACATAAAAAAATAAATAATATTGTTAGAGAAAAATTGCTGCAAATATTTTCAATTCAAAATGCCAGAAAAATAAATAATGATTATACAGTGAGATTTGAAAATAACTATTTCCAATTAGACGAGCAACAACCAACAACTGTGTACAAAAAAGATTCTGTAATAATAGAGGAACATTTAGACGGAGAAATTAAAATCAATTTGAAAGAGCATTATTTGAATTACAAAATTTTGCCAGAACGACCGCAAAAAGAAATCAATATTAAGTTAGCCGCGCTTACAAGACAAAAACAGAATTCATACAAACCGCCGATAGATCATCCATGGAGAACACAATTTTTGTTCAATCGACGAAAAAACAAGGCCACAGGATGCGTTCTAACGAACGCAATAAAATCTGAATGATATTTGATGCCTAAATTGTCAAAAATTTTCAACCTTAATTAATTAACAGGGTAGGACATTTCTAAATTGCTGGGGGTAGGACATTTCTATATTGCTTTGACAATAAGGATAATAGACTTGACAAAAATTATTGAATTGCTATACTGCTAATATGAATAAACAAATCAGCCAAAATTGTTGCGGTTGTTATTAATTTCTTAATCAAATTTAAAAAA
>PETS01000101.1 GCA_002781265.1 Candidatus Falkowbacteria bacterium CG02_land_8_20_14_3_00_36_14
GGTGGAGCATGTGGTTTAATTCGACGATAAGCGAGGAACCTCACCAAGATTTGACATACAGCTGCAGACTCTGAGAAATCAGAGAGCCTTCGAGGGTGCTGTACAGGTGCTGCATGGTTGTCGTCAGCTCGTGTCGTGAGATGTACCGTTAAGTCGGAAAACGAGCGCAACCCTTATCCTATGTTTTATATGTCATAGGAAACTGCCCGCTTTAAGTGGGAGGAAGGTGGGGATGACGTCAAATCAGCATGGTCCTTACATCTTGGGCTACACACGTGCTACAATGGGAAGTACAAAGGGACGCCAAACCGCAAGGTGGAGCTAATCCCCCAAAACTTTTCTCAGTTCAGATTGAGGTCTGAAATTCGACCTCATGAAGTCGGAATCGCTAGTAAACGCGCATCAGCCACGGCGCGTTGAATACGTTCTCGGGTCTTGTACTCACCGCCCGTCAAGTCAGGGGAGCCGGCAATACCCGAAGACCCCCTCTCAAGTTTTTGATTAAGATCAAAAATTTTAGTGGGGGGCTAAGGTAGGGTTGGTAACAAAGACTAAGTCGTAACAAGGCATCCGTAGCGGAAGCTGTGGATGGATCACCTCCTTTCTAGGGAGATATAATTCAATTTAATTTAATTTTTTTTATTTTCAATTTATTGGAAATAAAAATTATATTAACTTTGAATTGTCGACCTAATATTATTTAATATTAGGAAAAAATTGGTGCCTGTTAGCATTGTAAAATAAAATTAAAAGATTTAAGGATTAAAAAATTAATTTTTCAATTATTAAATTTTCCAATCTTTAAATTTGAAGCAAATAGTATTATGGGCCTATTTGAAAATTCCCCAATTAATAAATGGGGTGAGGAGAATTAAAAAGGACTGGCTCTAATACTACCCGCCTACCGGCCCGCTTCGCCATAGCTTTAGCGAGGCGAGCAGGCAAGTTTAGAAACAGTCTTTTTTATATGGAATACGAAAAATTAAAATTAGTAATTAATAATGAAAATGAAAGATCTAATGAAAATAAAGAGGAAGAATTAAAAAAATTACTGGAAGAATATTCATGTAAGGAAGCCGAGGGGCCAAAATGGTGTGTATGGGGCAAGGGTCTTTCCGGCGGCCATAAAATTCAATGTTGGATTAAACCCTGTGCGGAAGATCATCTTACTGCCCAGCAAATAAAAAAATTATTAAATGATTTGGGTGGAAATGTAACCATAAAGAGTATGGAAGAATATAAATTGGATGAAGATAATCTTAACAGTGATTTTGTTAAAAATTCTTAAATATATGTGCTTGGGCGCATAGCTCAGTTGGCTAGAGCGCGTCTCTGATAAGGACGAGGTCCATGGTTCAAGTCCATGTGCGCCCACCAGTATTAAAAATAAAAATTCAAAATTCAAAAATTAAAATTATTGAAGCGGGGTAGAGCAGTCCGGCAGCTCGCCAGGCCCATAACCTGGAGGTCGTAGGTTCGAATCCTACCCCCGCAACCATCCTACGCTAAAACTTCGGATGGCAAGCTATTCCAATTAGCTTGTCTCCGATATTTTGGAAAAATATCATGTTTTATGTTTATATTATGTTCGGATAATAATTACTATATTGGAATAACGATTAATATACATAAAAGAATATTAGAGTATAATAATAGTAATTCTTTTTCTACTAAATATAGACTACCAGTCAAACTTAAATGGATTGGATTATTTTTATCTAAAGAGAAAGCTGTTAAATTTGAAAAATATTTAAAAACTGGTTCAGGAAACGCATTTTTTAGAAAAAGATTAGTTTAATATAGAGCTTGCTCTATGAAGCTTTAGCACAGTAGAGCCGCGGTAGCTCAGTGGTAGAGCAAAGGACTGAAAATCCTTGTGTCGTCAGTTCAATCCTGACCCGCGGCACTATAATCAATCTACAATTAAAATTATAAATATTCAGTAATTGTAAATTGTAAATTATTAATTGATTTCGGGGCGTGGCCTAGCTGGCTAAGGCGCATGCTTTGGGAGCATGAGATCCTGGGTTCAAATCCCAGCGCCCCGACCAAGTTAGACATTGAGAGTTTTCGGAAGAAGGTATGCGCTCGCTTCGTTTGCGCGCTGGGGGGATTTTATTCTGATTTTCCGCCACAATTCGCCAAACCCCCGACCAATCCCAGCCGACTTTTTTGTCCAGCAGGCGGCGGTTCGTTCCAATTTTTTCCACCAACGATTTGATTTCATCAAATTCGTTGGACGAAGCCAGTTTTTCAGCGTGGTGAGCGGTTAAAATCCATTCGCGCAAGGGTT
>PETS01000125.1 GCA_002781265.1 Candidatus Falkowbacteria bacterium CG02_land_8_20_14_3_00_36_14
TAATTGCTAAATATATTGAAAGTGGTGCAGTTAAACCTTGAATTTACCTTTTACGGCTATTTATTTAATTCATTTAATTTATTATTCATTTCTAAGCGCTTCTATCGGATCCAATTTAGCGGCTTTGCGCGCCGGATATAGCCCGAATAATACGCCGAAAAATAGTGAAAAAACCAAAGCGACAACATAAGAGCGCATTGGTATTGATAATTGCCAGTCAAGCCCGTATCTATTAGCTCCCCAGGCAATTATTGATGAAAACAATATTCCAATTATAATGCCGATAAACCCCCCAATTATTGTAATTATTATTGATTCGGTTAAAAATTGTATCATTATATCTTTAAAAGTGGCCCCAACCGTTTTTCTTAATCCTATTTCTGATGTTCTTTCGCTGATAATAACATACATAATATTCATTATGCCTACTCCACCGACTATTAATGAAATAGCCACAATAGCCAGTAATAAAAGAGTAATGGCCCCGGTAACAGTTCCTAAAATTTCCAGAGCTTCAATCATCGGCGTTACTCTAAAATCATCCTTATTTACATCAAAAGTACCGTCCGGCTTAGTATCAGGCGTAATATTATGATTAGTTCTCATAATTTGAATAATCTCATCCGTGGTTTCATCTAGCCAGCTTAAATCTTTTATTTTATGCATTAAAAATAAAACATGGTCAATCCCCATAATTCTTTTCTGCAGTGTCATTAAGGGAATATAAATATAATCATCAAAATCCGTTCCAAACACCGCCCCCCTCTCTTCGTATATACCAATTACATTATATTTTGACTTGTGAATTTTTATTGATTGGCCGATAGCGTCTGAATCTCCGAATAATTCATTTTTTACCTTCGGTCCCAAAACTACTACTTGGGCTAAAGATTTTTCTTCAGCTTCAGAAAAAAAACTGCCAAATTCCACTTTAGTTTTATCAATATCAATAAAACTGGCGCTCACTCCAAATAATATACCTTGCTTCATGACATTGGCATAGCTAACTTGTTCTTGGGCTATTATGCCGCCATAACTTTCCCCAACATTAGCTAATTTATCAATTTCTTTCATATCATTAAGGTTTAAAGTTGTAATTTGCACGCCGCTAACAAGAGAAGTGGCGGATTGCGCTTCTGATGCCGCGCCCTTTTTGCTTGTTGGAACTTTTATTTTTGTTTCAATAACATCAGTGCCAAATGATTCTACCTGGCTGACAATAAGACTTTTAATCCCTTCCCCGGCTGAAAATACAATAATCACTGCCGAAATACCTATCACCATTCCTAATACAGTCAAGCCGGTTCTTAATTTATTAGCCCTCATGGATCTTATGGCAATTTGGATTGATAAAATTATAGTTGGCATGTTTTAAATAATTTCAAAATCAAGAATAAAAATTTTATTCATAACGAAGAGCTTCTACCGGCTCTAATCGGCTGGCTTTGCGGGCCGGATAAAGACCGAAAATAATCCCGATTATAGTTGATACGGATATAGCTAAAAATATAGAAAATAATGATACTGCGTAATCCCAATTATATCCCAAAACTTGTGCTATTTTTGCCACTATAAATGAAATTAACGCGCCTCCTATTATACCCATTAATCCACCTAAAAATGTTATGGCTATGGATTCTAATAAAAATTGGATTAAAATATTATTATTACTGGCTCCGACCGCTTTTCTTAAACCAATTTCCCTAGTGCGCTCGGAAACGGAAACAAGCATTATATTCATTATGCCCACTCCTCCGACTATTAAAGATAAAGCGGCCATAGTAGCCAAGAAAAATTTTAACGCGTCAGTAATGGTAGTAATTATATCCAAAGCTTGAGCGGCGCTTCTGGTGGTAAAATCATCATTTTTTCCGGTTTGATCTGTAATATTATGCCTGTCTCTCAAAGTAAGAATTACATCATGGCCGTGTCGCCAATGTAAAAATTTTTCAAAAAATTATTTTTAAGATTAGCCAAATTTGACAAAAATCAAATAAAATTATTTTTGCTAATTTTAGATAAAAAAATTTAATTGGCGACAGTACCATCATTAATGGCGGTATCAATATTTTTATCATCGTCAACTTTAGCCCTTAATAAACTGATATGATTAACACCGGCGATTAATTTCTGCATTGTTTTAATGGGAATTAAAACTTGGTCGTCATAATCTTGAAAAGCCACAGTTCCCCTCTCTCCCATAACGCCGATAACGTCCAGATTGAGCTTATTAACTTTTACTTTCTGCCCGATCGCATCAGAATCGCCGAATATCTCTTTCTTCACTGTTGATCCTAGCACAATAACTTTAGATAGATTAACTTCTTCCTCTTTGGTGAAAAATCTTCCACTGGCAACTTCCCCCCCCCTCAACAGCTAAATAACCGAAGTGGTACCGTTCAAACTTGTATCATAACTCGTCCCTTGCCAGCTGACCGGTCCGACGCTTTTGGAATATGCCACTACGTCTAAAATATTCGGCACATTTTTTTTATCGTTTAAAGCTTGAGCATCTTCGTATGTAAGAGTTGTAATAATTATTCCCATTACCGATGCCGGCGGTCCTTCATCTTCGGCCTTACCGGGAAGCACTCCTATTAAATTAGTGCCTAGGCTTTCTACCTGATTAATAATTAAGCTTTGCGCTCCGGCGCCGACCGATATAATTAAAATAACAGCTCCGACTCCGATAATAATTCCGAGCATAGTCAAAAAACTTCTAACCTTATTAGCCAAAAGCGCGGTAATTGAAGTTATTATAATTTGCTTTAAAATTAAAAACATAAATAAAATACTAATTTTATTATTTAAGATTTTCTCCATCTTGGGCAATTCTCCTATTTTTTACTGAATAATCATCTATAATCATTCCATCTTTTATTTTTATAATTCTTTTCGCGTGTTCCGAGGTATAGGTTTCATGAGTGACAAGAATAATAGTATTGCCGGCATTATTTAATTCCTGCAGTATTTTCATAATTTGCACTCCGGATTTTGAATCAAGGTTGCCGGTCGGCTCATCGGCAAAAATCACTGAAGGATTATTGACTAAAGCCCTAGCTATGGCTACCCGCTGTTTTTCCCCGCCTGATATTTGATTGGTAAAATAATCCAGCCGATGGCCCAGCCCGACGCTTTTTAAAACTTCTCTGGCTCTTATTTCTATATTTTTTTTATTAACAGAATAAGTCAAAGGCAGCTTGACGTTTTCCAGCACAGTCGTCCGGGTTAAAAGATTAAATGACTGAAAAACAAAACCAATTTTGCGGTTGCGCAAGCCGGCCAATTCATTATCGCTTAAATGCACTACGTCTTTTTCTTCCAATTTGTATTCTCCGCTGGTCGCCCGGTCTAAAAGCCCTAATATATGCATTAAGGTAGACTTGCCTGAACCGGAAGGGCCCATAATAGCCACGAACTCGCCCTTGTTTATATTAAAAGAAAGGCCGTGCAGAACTTTAGTCACGACCTCTCCGTTTATAAATACCTTTTTTAAAAAATTAACTTCAATTATCGGAATTGGCATAATAAATAACTTTGTCATTGCTTCGTCGTTAACGCTCCGCGCAATGACAGGAAATAATTAAATATTTTTATTCATAATCCATAATTCATTATTCTTGATTTACCCCGTTAGAAAAGTTTTCTAATGGGGTTTACTTGCTATCCTTCACGAAAGTCACGACCTCGTCGCCTTCTTTTGCGCCTGATAAAACTTCTGTCATGCCGCCATCGCCTCGCAGTCCTAAAGTAACCACGGCCTCTTTTATCTGATTATTTGCTAAAATTCTGGCATATTTATTACCGTTTTTATCAATTACCGCCCGGGCCGGAATTATTAAAATATTATCTTTTCTGGCCGTGGTAATAACCGCATTAGCCGTCATGCCGGATTTAATATTTTCTAAATTAGTTTTATATTCGCTTCCATCGGCGATATCAATAAATCCAACATCAACCTGATAATAAATTACATCTTGAATTATGGTTTCGGCCGGTTCAATAAAATTTACTTTACCTTGAAAAATAACGTTTTCGCCGAACGCATCCATGGTTATTTCGGCTAAATTACCGATTTTTACTTTAGTAATATCGGTTTCTGAAATTAAAACTTCAATTTCAAAATTATTTTCACCAAGCATGGAAATTACCGGATTAGCAACGGATACTTGTTCCCCAACTTCATAATTTACTTTTGTAACCAAGCCGCCAATCGGAGCTTTGATTATTTTATTATCAATCTCAATCGCTACCGCGTCATAAGCCGCTTTTGCTATTTCCACCTGCGCTTGATAAAGAAGAATATCTTCAAATCTGGTTGGAGATTTTAATTGATTTAATTTAGATTCAGCCACCGCTAACCCCTGCCTAGAAGCTTCAACCTTAGATTCGGCTAAATTAATCTGCTGGGCGCCGTTTACCTCGGCGCTGGCTAAAGCGTTTCTGGCATTAATAATGGCATTATTCAAATTTGTGTTTGCTTGAGATAGACTTTCCGCGGCCGTGGATACATTAGTGTCATAAGCGAGCATGGCATCTGATAAATTTTGCTTAGAGGTATTAATAGAATAAATGGCTGTAGTTATAATTGTAATTTGCGAATTAATAGTTGCTTTGAGGCTATCAAGGTCTGCTTGAGTTAAATCTGAAGTGATAATAGTATTTTCTAAAGCTTTAAAACAATAATCTAAGCTGGCAAAAATTTTATTCAATGTTTCCTGGCTATCATCCAGCGCTTCAACAATGTCATTATTATTCTTGCTGTATTTAGCTACGGCTAAACTTGCATTAGCTGACGTAAGCAGTATTTGAGCCTCATCGCTAGTGTTAATAGTATTAGTCGAATAAATAGTATTTTCAATGCTTAAAATATCTTTAACATCTTCATCTTTTATTACTCGGTCTATGGAATCAAGCGCTATATTGGCTAACGATAATTTTTCCTCCATCGTGGTTAAAGCCGAATTTTTTTTATTGTTTATTGACTGGCTATAAGTGCTTTTAGCATTCTCTAAATTATTTTCGGCTGTTTTAACTGCTTGTTCGTAAGTAGTAACATCTTTATTGGAATCTAATAATAAATCATCTAGGCTTTTCTTGGCTTGATTGATATTTTCTACTGATGTATTTTTTACTTTTTCCAATTCTGTTGACGCGGCTGCATATAAAGATTCAGCTTGGGCAACGCCGGCCGCGGCCACATTAATTTCTTCCCGGGTAGCTCCGGACGAATATTTTAACAAAGTTGCCTGACTGGCTGCTAAATTGGCCTTAGCCTCATTTTGTTTATTAATTAATTCACTATAATCCAGTCCAGCCAATATCTGATCTTTATTAACTTTATCGCCGATTTTAACTAAAATTTTATTAACTTTACCGACAGATGAAAAATTCAAATTAATGGCGCTAGCCGCTTTAATCGTACCAGTTTCGGAAACAGTCTGGATTAATTGTCCGCGTTCTACTTTAACGGTTGTGTATTCTGTTTTATTTTGCTTATTTAAATTAAAATAAGCCGTTAAGCTGATAACAGCTATAACTATTATGCCAATTATAATTTTTATAATTTTTCTTGCTTTCATTTATTTAATATTTATATGGTTTCAAAACTGCTTTTAAGCGAAATTTATGACTTTTTGGCCAAGGCGAGCCTGCCTGCCGGCAGGGAAAGCCAGCGAAATGATTTAAAGCGTAGCCGGGCTACGGCGAAAATCATTTAGCGCCAGCTTGACGAAGCCTCGGGCGAAAAGGACAAATTGCAACCAAAGGAGTTTTGTAACCATCTCATTATAACTTATTGCGCCCATTGCTTATCCTGCCTGATTAATAATTCCGGCGCGCGCAGAGGTTCGGCCATTATTTCCAAAACAATTTTTTCCATTCTCACGCCCTGCGATCCTTTTACGAGAATTAAATCACCTTCTTTAATCCTATTCTGGATAAAAATTCCGGCTTGTCTTAAATTGGAAAAATGAAAAATATTATTACTAGCCATGCCAGCATCGAGCGCTCCGCGGTCAATATCGCGGGATCTTTCCCCGACTGTAATTAGCTTATCTATTCCCGCTTTCGCTAAATATTTTCCCACTTGCTTATGCCACTCTTCCGAATAAGAACCCAGCTCCAGCATATCGCCTAAGACCGCGTATTTTTCTGCGTTGGCTCTTAAAGGAATATCCTTAATTGAATCTATGGCTACCATAGATGATTCCGGCGATGAATTATAAGAATCATCTATAATCAAAGTATTTTTTATTCCCCTGATAGCGTTCATTCTGCCTTTGGGCATATTTATATTTTTTATAGATTGGCTGATAGCGATTAAATTAATATCATATATTATTCCCGCGCAAGCTCCGATTAAAACCGAATAGACCGATGACTTGCTTATAATATTTGGGAGTATCACGGGGATAATAGAGTTTTCATAGCTAATTTTGAAACTAATGCCGACTAAATCATAAGCATTAATGCTTTTATTGAGACTTAAGGCGATTTCCCGCGCTCTGACTTTAGATCCCTCTCTCAGGCCATAAGTTAAAATATTGGCATTAGTTAATTCCTTCATGGCTAAAGTTAATTCATCGTCATAATTTAATATGGCAGTCCCTGATTGTGGCAGATTTTTAATTAACAAGCTTTTTTCTTTAGCAATATTTTTAATGGAATTAAAATATTTTATATGGGATGAACCGATCCTGGTTATAATGCCGATCCTGCATTTGGCAATTTTATTTAAATATTTCATATCTCCCGGCTTGTCGGTCGCCATTTCTAAAATCAGTATTTTAGGATAATTTTTATTAATAATTAAAATTAATTTTATAGCTTTTATAAAAACCAATATCCAGCCAATAATTGATTTTCCTGGCGACTCGGATCCTATTATAGTTAAAGGCAGGCCTATTTCATTATTATAATTTTTTACATTGCGCCTGACATTGTATTTAGAAGACAAAACGGCATAAACCGCCTCTTTGGCTCCAGTCTTGCCTACACTGCCTGTGATGCCGATAATTTCCGGCTTATATTTCTTCAAAATCAGCTGAGAAAGTATTTTTAATTTAAGCTGAATTAATTTTCTCATAACATTACCCTATCATATTATTGCTTATTTTTCAATTACTTACCTATCTTTGGAGACTTGATAATAATCCAATATAAATTCTGCCAATTCACTGAATAATGGCGCTGAGGTGGATTCGGCGAAAGTAGCGTCTTTAGGGTCATTAAGCTTTACCAGCATCGCAAATTTCGGATCTTCAACTGGAGCAAAGCCGACAAAAGTATGGATAGTTTTATCGCTATAGCCGCGCTTATCTTTAAAAGGAACTTGGGCGGTGCCTGTTTTGCCAGCGACATAATATCCTTTTACAGCCGCTCTTTTGGTGTGCCCGTTATCTACGACATTAACCAGCATGCCGGAAACTAAAACCGAAGCCCGTTCAGATATCACCCGCCTAATTTCTTGCGGCTGTGTTTCTATTTTAGTGCCGTCCGCGTATAATATTTCCTTGACTAAATAAGGCTTCATTAAAATTCCTCCATTGGCTATCGCCCCATAAGCCATGATCATCTGTAGAGGAGTAACGGAAATTCCTTGCCCAAAAGAAGCCGTGGCGGCATCAATCGGCTTTATTTTATTTGCTGTTAAATTACCAATATTGCCGAAATTTTCTGTTTCCAGCTCAATGCCGGTTTTTTCTCCAAAACCGAAATTTTTAACATATTGAGCAAAAACCTCCGGAGTGATTTTGTTCATGGCAAAAATAGCGCCGGTATTTAACGATTGCGTCAATACTTCATTCATATCCGTTACCCCGTGCCCCCCGTGTGTTTCATAATCAGAATTTTTAATCGGCTTGGGCCAGCCTTCTATCAATATGCTACCTTTGTCATCATAGGTTGAATCCGGTTCTAATTTGCCCTGGTCAATAGCGGCGGCCATAGTGATGCCTTTAAATATTGAACCCGGTTCATATTGTTCAAAAATAACCGGATTATTAAATATATTAATATCTGATTCATTGCTGAAATTATTCGGATCATAATCCGGCCAGGAACACATAGCTAAAATGGCTCCGGTTTTAGGATTTATGATTATAATACTGCCGCTATCCGCGCCATGCCTTAAAGCAGTGGAATTTAATTTTTGGCAAACGGTATATTGGATGGCCCTATTTATAGTTAATATTATATCATTGCCGTTTATGGCTTTTGTATATTCACGTTCATTGATAATAATCAGATCTCCCGATGCCCCTCGCCCTGTTTTTATAGAGCCAAATTCCCCATATAATTCATTATCAAAAAAACCTTCAAGCCCGTATTGCCCCCTGTCTTCATCACCGGCAATGCTGACAAAGCCAATCATTTGGGAACCGATATTGTTTTCCGGATAAAATCTATAATTTCTCATAACAAAGCCAATGCCATCTATAATTATTTTAACCGCGTCTGTTTCTGAATTTTGCTCAAAAATATTATCTTCTTTAATAATTAACTTATCCGGGCTTAAATTTTTACCTTTATCTCCTAATAAGCTTATATAAATATTTTTTAATTCATCTTCGTCTACTTTTTTTTGAATGGGCTCATAAGGATCGTTCTTTTTATTCAATTTTTGCAAATATTTTTCCATAATCACATCTTTTCTTAAATTTATTTCCGCTTCTCTTCTAATATTCCTTATTTCCTTATATTCTGGACTTTTGCAATATTCTTCATATTTTTTATTAATAGCAATTTTTTTTTCTTCCCTGGCTTCGGCCGGTAAAATTTCCAGCGCGCGCAAATCATTTTCCAGCTTGTCTTTATTGTTTTTATCTAAAAATTCATCTACTTCTTCGGCTGTATTTTCTTTATCAAAGAAAATATAAAATATTTCCGCTACCTTTACCGATTCTTTGACATCTTTGGGCACGGCATAGAGCAAGGCGAATTTTTTATTGGTAGCTATGGGATATAATTGGCTATTTTTTTCATCAAAACCGTCCTGAATAAAAATTTTTCCTCTGACTGGCGCTAAGATGCCGGATGACAGATGCTGGCTATCAGCTTTTACAATAAACAAATCATATTCTTTTATCTGCAAATAATACAACCGATAAAGTATAACTGCCGCAAAAATAAAAATAATCGCAATGGTAAAGTTAATGCGATTATTATAATTCTTTGCGCTATTTTGTTTTTTTCCGCCTTGCCAAAATTTCATACTTTACATATATTTATTTTTTAGCTACGATATCATTTTTACTTGATAGATAATCAATATTTCCGGCTGGAATCATGCTTAAATCCTTAACTCTTGAATTTAAATTATTATATGACTGCAAGGACATTGTAGTTGCTTCTAAATCACTATTTTCATCATTCAGCTCATTCATAATTTTTTTAGTTTCCAATAATTGGAATCCCTTTATGGATAAATCATTTATTCCGATTATATAATACACGCCCAGTAGAATTATTAAAATTAATAATATATTATTAAATATTTTAATATTAAACTTTCTATTTATTTTATTTTTGCAAAATGAATTTTTTCCTTTTTTTGTTTTTATCATGGTTATTGATTATAAATTTAATATTTTAATACCCCGTTGAAACGCAAAATCTTGCGTCTCTACTTATTACAGCTTGCTTTCAGCCAGTTAATTTCTCCGCTACTCTTAATTTAGCGCTGCGAGAGCGCGGATTGGCAATTACTTCTCTTGCGGACGGCCGCACAATTTTTTTAGTTAATATTTTAATGCTGGCTTGGTGATGGCATTGGCAAAGAGGCGCTGCTGGCGGACAAATACAATCTTTTGATTCTTTTCTAAAAAAATTTTTTACTATTCTGTCTTCCAAGCTATGGTAGGCCACGACGACGATTCTTCCTCCTCCAGACAAAAGATTTACTGCAAACGGCAAAGCTTTGGCTAAATTTTCCAGTTCATCGTTAACGGCAATCCTAATGGCTTGAAAAGTGCGGGTAGCGAAATGAATCTGCGAATGCTGGTATTTTTTCGGTACGGCTTTTTTAATTATATCTACCAATTGGCCGGTGCTTGTGATTGGTTTTATCTTGCGCTGATTAATTATTCCCCCGGCTATCCTGTGAAAAAATTTTTCTTCTCCATATTTCCAAATTATTCTTTCTAACTCATGCTTACTGCAATTATTCAATAGATGCTCTGTTTGCTTTCCCGCTTGTATTCTGCTTGCCGAATTATCCGCCGGTTCTCCGAAAGCCATATTTAACGGAGTATCCATCTGGAAAGAAAACCCTCGGGAACTATCTTTAAGCTGAGCTCCAGATAAACCCAGATCAAATATAATACCATTAAGCTTAATGCCTTTTTGATCGCCGAAATATTTATCGCATATGACGGCAAGATTTTTGAAATTATCATTTACTAAAATTATATTATTTAAATTTGAAATTGGTGGATTATTTTTTATTCGGCTCACCGCGTTATTTATAGCCATCTCATCCAAATCAATGGCCAATACTTTTCCTTTAGGGCCGACTATCTTGGCAATGGCTAAAGCATACCCGCCTCCCCCCAAAGTGCAGTCAATGAAATAATCTCCAGCATGCGGATTTAAATATTCCAGCACCTGATCAAGCATTACTGGCGTATGGGCATATTCCATTATATTATTTAGGACTTATGCGTTTGCCGCCATTTTTCCTTTTGTCATTTGCGAGGATCCAGCTCCAGTTTCTTAAACTGGGGCTGGAGACGAAGCAATCTCGGTGAGCCGAAGAAACACGATGCCTTTTAAACGTTTTTATAGAAATCAAAATAATCAGTTCTCTCCGAGATTGCTTCGCTCTGCCATCCGCTAGTTGGCGGAGGCATAGCTCGCAATGACAGTATAAATGATGCAAATGCGAAAACCTAATTATTAATTATAAAACTATAGCTCGAGCTCTGGCTAAAATAAAATTCTTTAAATCACGATTGTCAACATACGGCGCTCTTATTAATTTCACTTTTATATTTTCCTTTTCCGGCTTGATTATTTTGCAATTAATTTTTTTTGTCATACAAATAGACTTATTAATTTACACTCCCAGCGACCCGAGGGTTTCCGCTATATCAGCGCTGGCTTTTTCACTGCCTAATTTATATTTATTCCATAACAATTCGTCCCAAATTTCCAAGCGGTCATAAAGTCCGGCAATAATAGATTTCTTTTTTAAGGAAGAAAATTTTCTTAAATATTCAGGTATACTGATTCTCCCTTGATTATCAAACTCAACTTCCATCGCTCCCGCCAGCATTAAGCGGGTAAAAGCACGCGCTTTGGCCTGATTGATGGGCAAATTTGCCAATTTTCTTGCTAATTCATCCCATTGCTTTTTAGGGTACAAAAAAAGGCAGTTATCCAATCCCTTGGTAACAACCGCCCCGCCCTTTAAAGATGCGCGAAACTTGGCCGGCACGGCCAATCTGCCTTTATTGTCTAAGTTGTGCTGGTATTCACCGATGAACATATAAAAAATTAAATAATTGCTTAGCGGTTTAAAAATAATTTTTAAACCGCTAAGCCGAAGACCACGACAAGCATGTGATTAACCCCGTTAGAAAAATATCATTTGCCTGGAATCCTACATCGCTGATCGCGACAGATTTATTTATTCCGCCGATTTATTCGCAAAGGAATAAAATAATTCCTTTCTAACGGGGTTAAGGCCGACAAGGAGATTGATTGCCGGAAACGGCATATCAAGCCCCTTCTTTGCCTTAATAATTAAATTCCGGTTAAACCGGAAGCACTATACTTTTTGTTTTTGTTTTAGCTCTCGCTAAAAATATTTTTAATTTAGCGCTTATTATCTTGGCTAAATATTATATTAATTAAGCCACAATTTCTCTATTCACCATTTTCCACCACTTTTCACCAATATAGTTTAATTATAATCCACTTTATGCCTTTTGTCAACTAA
>PETS01000062.1 GCA_002781265.1 Candidatus Falkowbacteria bacterium CG02_land_8_20_14_3_00_36_14
CGATAAAATCGGAACAGCGCAGGATCCCTATCTGGAGGTTGTCTATACAACTCCTGTTTTCACTTATCAATGCTCTGACGGCATTGACAACGACAGTGATGGCTTATTTGATTATCCGGCGGATCTCGGCTGTACTTCGGCGACTGACAATGATGAATATAATGCTTCCACCGACACTACTCCTCCGACCGGCTCTATTTTTATAAATAACAACAGCCAGTTTACTAATAATCAGAATGTAAGTTTATCCCTCTCGGCCCAGGACCAGAGCGGAGTGGCGGAAATGAATATAGCCAATGATAATAATTTTTCTTTAGCCCTAATTGAGGCTTTTACTACTGTCAAACCATGGGCGTTGTCTGCCAATGACGGCCTTAAAATTGTTTACGCCTGGTTTAAAGATACGCTGGGCAACTGGAACAGCGTACCTTATAGCGCGACTATCACTCTTGACACTGTTTTCCCGCAGATAACTAACATTCAAACAACAAACATTACGCCCAATACGGCTAAGATAACATGGGATACAAATGAAAACGCTTATAGCGATGTAGAATATGGTTTAACTGCCGGTTATGGCCAAATTTTAGATTTAGGCAGCAGTTTAAACACCACCCACACCGCCAATTTAAGCAGTTTATCAGCCAATACTGTTTATCATTACCGTTTGAGCTCTATTGACCAGGCCGGTAATACCACTAATTCAATTGATTATACGTTTACCACCAGCCAGTCAGCTATACCCGATACTTTTCCGCCGGCAGATATCTCTGATTTATCCCCGTTAAATATAAGCCAAATTTCAGTGGAACTTAAATGGACATCTATCGGAGATGACGGCATTCAAGGCATAGCTGCCCAGTATGATATTAGGTTTTCCACCTCTCCGATTACCGCCGCTAATTGGGATTCAGCTTCCCAGCTATCAGGTGAACCTATTCCGATAGCAGCTGGCATTAGCCAGTCATTTTATATAGCTGTCGGCCTGTCGCCCAATACCGCTTATTATTTTGCCATAAAGGCGGCTGATGAAGTGCCTAATTGGTCTAATATTTCCAATGTTATCCAAATCACAACTTTAGCCAATACAGTTAATAACGGTGGCGGCGGAGGAGGTGGCGGTGGCGGTGGCACCTATACAGACAAGACCCCTCCGTCCCAGCCGGCAAATTTTATCGCCCTACCGGCAGACGGACAGATAGAATTAAATTGGGTTAATCCAGCTGACGCTGACTTTGTCCGCGTTATAATAACTAGAAAAGAAGAGAGCGCTCCGGCCTCAATTAGCGACGGCTTGGTTGTCTATGAAGGCAACGGAAAAAAATATACAGATATTAATTTAATAAATAGCGTTGTTTATTATTATGGTATTTCTGCCTATGACAAGAGCCCCAATTATTCCAACTTATTAGTAATATCTGCCAGCCCCAAACAAGGGCAAACCACTATTGAGAAGAAAGACAATACAGTTGATAGCTGTTCTGCCTATAGCCAATTTATCCATCTCTACAATAAGGATAAAAATGAAGTGGAAAATGTAAGCCAATGCGAAGCCGACTCTGCTTACGGCTATAATAAGCATGTACAACTTGATAATGCCGGTGTAGAGTTATATAAAAAAATCACTGATAATAGAATCAGCATATTAAATGATCAAGGCAAATACGCGCTTGCTTATTTTATTAATTTTGGCACCCCGACTACCAAGAGATTAGGGGCAGGGGAAAGAGCTGGAGTAATTAACTCATATTATTACGCGTTTAACCGGTTACCTAAATCCGTTTCTGACTGGCGGGATGTTATTAAAATAGCCAATGGCCGCTGGCCCAGCGATAAAAGCCAGAGCGCCGAAGATAAAGCCAAAACAGATATATTCAAAGCCGTATATTTAAGAGCACCCGATATGGCCAATGCTAATGACAATGCCGCCGTGACAATTATTGCCTATGGACTGCGGCCGGTCAATCGGAACCTTGATTCTGAAAAGACCGCCATAATAACCTTTAAAAATATCTATAAGCATAATCCGGCGTCAGCGTCCGAATGGGATATAACCAGAGCCATCGCTTATAGCGGAGCGAAAAGGTAAACCCAGTTAAAAAGGTTTCGCGTGTCGATGGCTTTAGACCACCGATTGCGACAGATTTTTAACTATCTGTTTTATTAAAGGTTTTTTAACGGGATAAAATTAATTGATATTGTATTAATATTATAATTTTAAAAAATATGGTAAATTCAAGGTTTAACTGCACCACTTTCAATATATTTAGCAATTACTTCATTGGGAGTTAAATAATTTAATTTTTTTCTTGGAC
>PETS01000029.1 GCA_002781265.1 Candidatus Falkowbacteria bacterium CG02_land_8_20_14_3_00_36_14
AACCCAACCAGAAAAACCCTTATGACAACGCCGCCCTCACTGTTATCGCCTATGGCCTGCGGCCGGTTAACCGGAACTTAAACTCGGAAGCACAAGCCATTAAATACTTCAAAGCCATCTACGGCTATAATCCTCAATTCGCCACAGCCTGGGATATTGTCCGGGCTATTGCCTATAGCGGGGCGAGGCGGTAAGAATTTAAATGAATTATATTTTGATACTTTGTTCTCTTTGTAGCGGGGTTACTAAATAGTCATTGCGAGCGTAACGAAGTGAAGCGAAGCAATCTCATTAGGCGCGCTAACCGAGATTGCTTCGTCCCCAGCCCCAGTTTAAAAACTGGAGCTGGGTCCTCGCAATGACAGGAGTGAGCGTTTTATCTAAAAGAAGTTCGGCTTCCATTAAAGAAGCCGAACTTCTGCTTTATGTCTGTTTATAATTTCAACTTTTTTATTCTAATAAATAAAGAGCATTTAAATATTAAGACCCAAGAATTTAAAACTTGGGTTTTTTGATAATTGATAAAATCAACTTATTTTGATAGGATAATTGTAATGTTATGAAACTGAAAGAATTTATCCAAAAGAATACTATTTATTTAATATTAGGATTCCTGTCCTTATGTTTTTTTCTTAGCGCGAGCAGTTATAATTATTTAAGCCAATCTGATAATTTTATCAAGTGGGGATCGCCGGACGAAACAGCTAATTATATTTTTGCCAAGCTCTACGCCCAAGAGGGGAGTATGCGATTTTATGAAAAGTATAACCTGTACGCCAACGATATCATCCATCCCCGCAGCATGAGGAGCGATGCCGGCATAATCAAACCAGTCAGTTTCTTGGGAATCATTTTAATATTCGGTAAAATAGCGTCTCTAACTAGTTATAAAGTTTTGCCATACTTAACTCCATCACTGGCCGCTGTCGGCATTATATTTTATTTTCTTTTGCTTAAAAATATTTTCGGCCCAAAAATATCCTATCTAGCAACTTTAATATTAATACCATTTCCCGCCTATATCTATTACAGCGTCCGCAGTATGTTTCATAATGTATTATTTGTCGTTTTACTGATTATCGGCTTGTATTATGCAATTTTAATGGCAAGAAAATACGGCAATAGTAGCCGGGAATTAGGCAAATATATTTACCCGGCCTTGGCCGGATTATTTTTCGGCCTGGCTATTATAACCAGAACTTCGGAATTATTATGGATAATTCCGCTTTTGTTATTTTTGTGGATTTTTAATATTAAAAAAATCGGTTTTACAAAATTAATAATATTTATAATATTTTTATTTTTATGTTTTATACCGGTCCTATATTGGAATCAGATTTTATACCAATCGCCGTTTAATGGCGGTTATGCGCAAATGAATGCCTCAATCAGCCGCCTGGCCGCTATTAGCACGGAAATGATAAACCCCTTGTCAGCAAATAAAAAATTGCTCGTAGAATTTAAGAATATTATTTTTTATTTCGGCTTTCATCCGTTATTATCAATTAAAACAATATATTATTATTTTATAAAAATGTTTTATTGGATATTCTGGCCGGCCATTGCCGGATGCTTTATTTTTTTGTATAAATGGCGTCAATTTGAAAAAAAACATTGGCTTTATTTACTTTCTTATTTGATTATTTCCGCCATTTTGCTTTTATATTACGGCAGCTGGCAATTTTATGACAATCCTGATCAGAACCAGGCCACCATCGGCAATTCCTATACGCGCTACTGGCTACCGGTTTACCTCGGCGCCTTGCCTTTTGTCAGTATTTTTATTTTAAAATTAACAAGATTATTTAAGAAGAGATTATATATCAATCTATCAAGATTTTTTATAATAATTTTAATATATTTTGTTTCTATTTGGTTTGTTTTATTCGGATCAGAAGAGGGGATTATTACGATTAATAAAAAAAATAAAGATGTTAAAAAAGAATTTAATAAGGTTTTAGAGCTGACCGAAAATAATGCGGCTATTATAACCAAATATCATGATAAATTATTATTTCCGGAAAGAAAGGTAATAGTCGGGCAATTTGACAATAAGGATATGAACAGCCAATACCGTAATTTAGTAAATTATATTCCGGTTTATTATTATAATTTTACTCTGCCGCCGATTGACTTTGATTATTTGAATAATAAGCGTCTCAAAGAAGCCGGCTTGCGCCTTGCCCAAAAAGAAGAAATAACCGAAGATTTCACATTGTACAGATTAATGCCAATTAGAGAATAAATATTAGCTGTTATCATCCTGAATTTAATTCAGGAAGCAGGAGGAGTAGTT
>PETS01000044.1 GCA_002781265.1 Candidatus Falkowbacteria bacterium CG02_land_8_20_14_3_00_36_14
TTTCTATATACTATTTTACACCACTTTGCGGATTTTGATTATTTTCGTAATTCAAAGCAATTTATATAAATAATTTAATTTATTTCAAAGAAAAAATATGTCTATTAACAAAAAAACTAAGGGAATAAATGTCGCTATAAACGGTTTTGGCCGAATCGGCCGATCCGCGTTTAAAGCATTGCTTGATAAAAAAAATTCAAATTTTAACATCATCGCCATTAATGACTTAACTGACACAAAAACTTTGGCGCATTTGTTAAAATACGATTCTGTTTACGGTAATTATGGCCGGAAAGTGGAATTTAGTAAAGACAGTCTGACTGTTAATGGCAAGAAATATAAAGTGTTTGCCTACCGCGACCCTCAAATTCTTCCTTGGAAAGCATTAAGCATAGATATAGTGCTTGAATGCACCGGATTTTTTAGAACCAAGGAAGACGCGTTTAAGCATATTAAGGCCGGCGCTAAAAAAGTAATATTAAGCGCGCCGGGAAAGGGAGGGGGCGTTAAAACCATCGTCTTGGGAGTTAATGAAAATAAATTATCCAAATCAGACAAAATAGTTTCTATGGCTTCCTGCACTACCAATTGCCTGGCGCCGATTACAGAAGTTGTTAGGCAAAATTTCGGCATCGCCAAAGCCATAATGACTACCATCCACTCCTATACCACCGACCAAAATATTGTTGACGGACCGCATCAGGATTTGCGCCGAGCGCGGGCGGCGGCCACGAATATTGTCCCGACCACCACCGGCGCGGCTATTGCTACCGCTGAAACTATTCCCAGCTTAAAAGGCAAGTTTGACGGCATGGCAGTGCGGGTGCCGGTTTTAGTCGGCTCAATCACCGATGCCGTGTACATTACGAAAAAGAATACCAATGAGAGCAAAGTGAATCAAGTATTTAAAAAAGCGTCTCGTAGCGCTCAATTTAAGAATTATATTTCCGTTACCGAGGAGCCGATTGTTTCCTCCGATATTATCGGCAATCCATCAAGCGCCATCGTTGATTTGGCCTTAACTAAAGTCATAGGCGGAAACTTAGTAAAAGTAGTGGCTTGGTATGATAATGAATGGGGATACTCTAATCGGCTGGCGGATTTAGTGGAATATATTTGGAAGAAAAGATTAATATAAAATAATTTTTGAATTTTTGAATTTTTTCATCCCTAGACTGATCCGCCTCGGGTGGAAAATAAATTCTAAAGTTTTAATTTTTAAAATTTTAAATTTAAGCATTATTTACAAAATTAAAAATTAGAAATTAAAGAAATAGTTTTAAATTTTTATTAAATTTTGGTTTGATTAACATGGATATATTAAATAAAATTAAAAAAGCGGGATTGGTCGGCCGAAGCGGGAGTTGTTTTCCGGTAGCCCTCAAATGGGAAATGGTGGCCAAAGCCTCCGACCAGAAAAAGTATGTTATTTGCAATGCTTCGGAAGGAGAGCCGGGGGTAAAAAAAGACGGCTATATTTTAAATAATTTTCCTGTTAAAGTTATTGACGGCATAAAAATAGCTTTAAATTTTTTAAAAGCCGATAAAGGCTTTATTTATTTAAATCCCGAATATTATAAAAAATATCATAAAAAATTAAAAAAAATAATTAATACATCTCCGATTGAGTTGATAGCCAAGCCGGCTAATGCCGGTTATATCGGCGGAGAGGAAAGCTCAATTTTAAACAGCATTGAGGCCAAAAGAATTGAGCCGAGATTAAGGCCTCCTTTCCCAACCACTAATGGCTTATGGGGATATCCGACATTAATAAATAATGTGGAAACATTTTATGATGTAAGCTTGGCGGCCGCAAGCAAGTATAAAAATACCAGATTTTATACCATTAACGGCGATTGCCTCTTAGACGGCGTTTATGAACTGCCAACGAATTATACGATAGAAAAAATATTAAAACTAACTAAAAATTTTCCTAATTTTCCTTTTTTTGTCCAGATAGGAGGCGACGCCAGCGGTTTAATTTTAAATAGTCGGCAGCTTAAAAGGCCGGTATCCGGAGCCGGCTCCATTACTATTTATAGCCAGCAGAAATACAACCCCAAAGAATTAATTGCTAATTGGCTTTATTTTTTTAAAAGCGAGTCTTGCGGCCAATGCACTCCCTGTCGCGAAGGCACCTATCGCTTAATGGAAATATTAAATTCTAAAGAAATAAATTGGAAAAATTTTACGGATATTTTGGACAATTTAAGCGATACTTCTTTTTGCGGCTTGGGCTGTGCGGCGCCGTTGCCGATTAAATCTTATATCACAAATGTTTTATCCGGCATGCCGGAAAATAAAATTAATTTAGGCCCGGGAGCGAAGAAAATTATTTGTGGATGCTTCAAATAATTCCGTCTTAATAATAAATATTTGTTTATTTGTGATTGATTTTTTAATTTTTTTGAATTACTAAAATGCTATTTTATATTAATTGCAACTTCAATTGTCATTCCCGTGCAGGCGGGAATCCACGTTTTATCATTTTTTAATGGCAGACTGTCCGAAAATTACACTTTACTGTCATTTCTGTGAAAGCGGGAATCCATAATTTGTCTGATATTAAACCTTTCTGGATTTCCGATCGAGTCGGGAATGACAAAAAAATAGTTTTCGGACAGTCTGGACAGAAAAGAGAATTTTTTAATCTAAGGTAATTTATATGAAAAAAATAAAAATAAAGATTAACGGCCAGGAGGTAGTTTGCCCCAGTGAAGATAATATTTGGCAGGCGGCCAAGGGAGCCGGGATTATAATACCGGGCCTTTGCGGCCATCCTGATTTTACCCATAAAGCCAATTGCCGGATTTGCGTGGTGGAAGTAAAGGGGTGCGATAAACTCATAACTTCTTGTTCAACCAAAGTAAGCGCCGGCATGGAAATAATTACTGATTCCGACCGGATAAAAAAAGCGCGCAACCTTAATATTGAATTATTATTCGCCGAGCATATAGAAAAATGCGCTACCTGCATATGGCGGGTTAACTGCAAGCTTTTGGATTTGGCTGATAAATATAAAATTCATATTACCGCTTTTAAAGACCGCAAAGGCGATAGAAGAACTTATAAATTCGCCAATGCGGTGGAAATTGACGGCACGCAATGCATAGATTGCCGCAACTGCATTGATGCCTGCTCTAAGATGCAAAAAATAGATTATCTGGAAATAAAAGGCAAGGGGATTGATCAGGAAATTGTGCCGATTAAGAATAAAAATAAGGATTGCATTTATTGCGGTCAATGCGCGGTTCATTGTCCGGTCGGTTCAGCTCAAGAACAATCCGGCTGGGATATGGTGGAGAAAGTTATAAAAAATAAAAAAAGTTTTATAAATTTTTCCGGAAGAATTATTGTTGCCCAATTAAGCCCAGTAGTCGGGGTAAGCTTGGCGGAAGAATTCGGCTTAGAATGCGGCCAGGATACGACCGGACAGATTATCACCGGACTCCGAGAATTAGGATTTGACTATGTTTATAATGCCAGCATTAATAATGATATTGCTTCTCTTTTAGAAGCAAAGGAATTGTTAAATAATATAAAAAAAAGATATGCCAAGCCATTATTAACCGCCAGTTGTCCGGCCTGGGTAAAATATGTTGAATTTTATTATCCGAAATTTGCTGCTAATTTGTCAAAAGTAAAATCACCGCAGATAATAGGCGGCTTGGCTATAAAAAATTATTTAGCCAAGAAGCTTAATATAAATTCTAAAAATATAGTGGTGGTAACCATAGCGCCCTGCACCGCCCAAAAATATGAAGCTTCCAGAAAAGATTTAAAAGTTAAGAATCAATGGCCGGTTGATTATGTAATTACCACCAGAGAACTGGCCTGGTTATTTAAAAAAAATAAAATTGATTTTCCAAAATTAAAAGAAAGCCAAGCTGATAAGCTGATAAATAATGCCGGGGGTGTAAATATTATTTATGAAGCTACCGGCGGAATTTCTGTGGCGGCGATTAACGCCATTGCCTATTTGTCTAGAAGCAAGAAAAATGCTATTTTAACTGAAGAGATAAAAAATTTAACCGGATTGTCAGGCTTCAAAAGTGCTAATATTAAAATAGCCGGCAAAAATGTAAAGGTGGGAGTAGTGAATGGCATTGGCAATATAGATGATATTTTGCGCGATTTAGGAAATTATGATTATATTGAAGTAAGAGCCTGCCCGGCCGGATGCGTTGGCGGCGGCGGCCAGCCCATTACCACCACTCCGTTATCCAGAAAAATTAGGACGCTATCTTTGCATAAAATAAGCAAAAAAAATAGAATAAACAAATTTAAAAATACTAAAGAAATATTAAACTGGCTTAAAAAACAAGATGCCATAGACGAACAAGAGTTTTATATAAAAAAATAATAAAAATATGGCCAAAAATAAAAAGCGCGTGGGAATATTTTCTTTAACTTGCGACGAGGGCTGTAGTATATTGCTTACGGAAATATTTAATACTAAATTATTAGAATGGCTGGAGAAAATCAAGCTTGTTTATTTTTTATCCATTAAAGACAAAACCGAGATAGTTGATCTTGATATCGCCCTGGTGGAAGGGTCGGTAACAACGGTTAAAGATAAAAAAGATATAGAAAAAATCAGAAAAAATACAAAAATACTGATTGGCATGGGCAATTGCGCTATTACCGGTATGCCGTCTTGCCAGCGGAATAATTTTAATAAAGAGCAGATGGAAGAAATTAAAGACCATTTGCAGAAATTTAAATTTTTGCCAAAGTGCTTGGCCGCCAAAGAAGCGGTTAAACTGGATGATGAAATTCCCGGCTGCCCCATTATTGAAGAAAAGTTTGTGGAGATATTTGAGAAATATATTTAATACATTTGTCATTCCGGCCTCCCGATCCGGAATCTAGGGTAAATCAGAACTAATATGGATTATAAATAGCACTATTAGAAAATAAAGTTTTTTCGTTAACTCCTGGATCCCTGGTTCCTCCAGTAGCGGACAGGCAAGCCCGGGATGACAAGAATAGAGCAAATAAAAAATATAATTAATTATTAATTTTGCATTTTAAATCAAAGTATTCCTCGGAGCTCTGCTCCGGGGTATTTCTTACAAGGAAGAGTTTGAGAAACCATTGGTTTTTCAAAATAATTAACTACCTTAAAGATACCTCGCAACTCTGTTACGGGGTAATTCATTTAATTTTTATGCATTCATGCGATTTAAACGTCAGTATAAATAAATTATCAAAAATTGAAGGCCATGCCGGCCTTGATATAAAGATTAAAAACGGCAAAGTGGAAAGGGTTGATTTGCTGGTGGCGGAGAATAAAAGATTTTATACGCAAGCGATAATAGGCCGTCCGGCCATTTCCGCTCCCCAGCTGGTTTCCCGCATTTGCGGCACTTGCTCTATCGCTCATTTAACTGCTTGTACCGAAGCGGTGGAAAAGGCCTTAGATATAAGAATAAGCCCGCAGACTTTGCTATCAAGAAAATTAACGATGTACAGCTTGATGATCAGAGATCACGCGCTTCATCTTTATTTTTTTGCTTTGCCTGATATTTTCGGCATTGACTCGGTGCTTGATTTGGGAGACGAAAAAAAGGAATTAATCCACGAAGCCCTTCATGTGAAAGAAGCCGGCAATAATTTGTCTAAATTGGTTGCCGGTCGAAGCGTTCATCCCATATATGAGCAAGTGGGAGGATTTTCCATGATTCCTGATGAGAAAAAAATACCAGACACGATAAAAGAACTTAAAAGCGTAAAAAAGTATATATTGAATTTAGCGGAAATATTCTATAATTGCGATTGGAAATTAGAAAGAAAAGTAAATTTTGTGGCTTTAACTACCGCTGATTTTTCATTTTTGGAAGGCCATATTTGTTCCAGCACCGGCGCTTGCATTAAAGAAGAAAATTATTGGGATCATCTGCAAAAGGTGGTTATTCCTTATTCGCAGGCCAAGGGTTTTGAATTTGAAGGCAAAGAATACATGGTCGGCTCTCTGGCGCGGGTTAATTTAAATAAAGATGCCTTGCATCCGGAAACCAAGAAGAGCATGAAAAAATATCTGGATTTATTTCCTTCTTATAATATTTTTCATAATAATTTAGCGCAAGCCATAGAAATTATGCATTCCCTTGATCATTCCATAGAACTTTTAGAAAAAAATGAATTTAAAAAAGAAGAGATTATCAAGCCAATTAAACAAAATGGCGAAGGCGTGGGCGTAATTGAAGCGCCGCGAGGGACTCTTTATTATTGGCTGGGAGTAAATAATGGAAAGATAAGATACGCTAATTTAGTGATTCCTACCGCTCAAAATTTAATAAATATGCGCGAGGATGTCCGCGAGGAAGTTACGAAAATATGCGCCCGTGGAATTGACAGTGAAAATAAAGCTAAATGCGAGATGGATATCAAAAAAAGAGTAGAACGCATAATCCGCGCCTACGACCCCTGCATGTCTTGCGCCTCTCATTTTTTAAAAGTGAGGTGGAGGTAAATTATAATTTAATTATTTTAAGCTCTCTATTAATAAAAGAAGTGGTGAGTGTTGGATTTATTTATTATTTAGGCATTTATAAGGCCATTTCATTACAAAAGGTAAAGCTGATAAAAATCCGTATAAACTATTCATGCTTTCCGTCATAGTAGTCACTACGCATCCGCATTCAGAACAGATAGAATCAGCGCCAAAAATACATTTATCTTTTTCTTTTCCCGCCGCATCATAAGCGATAAAATTATTTTTAGCTAAGCATTTACTTTGTGAATAATTTTTAGTAACTTCTGGATGAAGTTTTTTAATCATTTCTTTTGTGTTTAGCAAAAAGGCAGGATATTCGCTTTTAAGCTGAAGAAGATTTTTAACTATATATTCCCTTTGTTTAGTATTTAATCTTAGATGCTCTATATCAACTCCTGCTATAGGCGTCATTGTGCTAAATACAATTCCGTCAGCCAATCCGTTTTTTTCCCATACTTCAATAATATTTTTTGTTTGAGTATAATTAATCGCATTTAAAACAGTATGTAAAAATACTGGAAATTTTTTTTGCCTTGCTTTTTTTAAATTATTTATTATTCTATTATATAAATTTTTCCCTTTTCGTATAGTGTCATGGGTTAGAGCATCTTTACCATCAATGGAAACAATATGAACAGATGATTTTAAATGTCTGAACGGAACTGTGCCAGAAGTAATTGCAAATGTAATAGGAATTATTCCGGCAACTTTTTCCAGTAAATCAGGGCGTACATACGGCTCGCCGCCAATTATAAAAACGTTTAAAAATCCTTCTTCCTTCTTTTTTTTAAAAAAATTAATAACTTTTTCATCAGTCATTTCTTCAACTCTTTGAGCAAAGCGCCAATAACAATGGCATCCATTGGGGCATCTGTCAGCTATATCAAATCCAAAGGAAAATTTTTCTTTTTTAACTATTTTTTTTAATACTTTAATAGATGTTGAAAGAATTTCTAAATTTTTTGTTAATTTCATAAGATTTTTTTAATATTAATAAATTAATAAGTATTTCATTTATTTTGTATTATTAATTAAAATAATTAATTCATCTAAGGCTTTATTTTTGTCATATTTTTGCGGAACGCCGAATATGGTGATTTTATCAAGTTGGCCTATTTTTTTAAGAAGCTTTAGGTTGAAACCAAGATCAAAGTCGTGCATTGAGTAAACATTATTCAGCTCTATATCATTGATATTATCAATGATCATAACTTTATCAATACCGACAACCGTGTCAATAATAACAAGCTCCTTTATGGTGTTGGGCCTGCCCTCCGAAGTTTTAACGTAGGGGGGCCTGCCCTCCGAAGTTTTAACGTAGGGGGGCCTGCCCTCCGAAGTTTTAACGTAGGAGGGCTTTATGTTTTCATTCGGATCTTGTATAATAAAGTTAATTTGGGGAAAAGCTTTTTCCAGTTTTGGTTTGAGCTTAATAGGCAGATTATCAAAAGAAAGCAGGGGATTGCCGAAGATGTAGATAGTTTGTTTATTCATAGCTTTATTATATCAAATAATTTTTAATTTTGCATTTTTAATTTTTAAATTTAATTAAAGTGTGTCTAGCTTACCCGGGTAAAATAAAAAAAATAAAAGGGGATAAGGCAATGGTTGATTTTTCCGGCATTGTCAAAGAAGTTAATATCTCTTTAGCTAAAGTCAAAGCTGGCGATTACGTGATTGTCCACGCCGGTTTTGCCATCCAAAAAATGACAAAAGAAGACGCCTGGGCGGCGATTGATTTGTTCGCAAAAAATTAGAATTTCAAATTTTATTATGAAAAAAGAAGTTAAAATATTAAAAGAAATTAAAAAATTATCCGATAGAATCGGCCGGCAGATTAATTTAATGGAAGTTTGCGGAACGCATACGCAGGCAATCAGCCGCTATGGCATAAGAGGAATTTTGCCGAAAAATATTAAATTAACCAGCGGGCCCGGCTGTCCGGTTTGCGCGACGGCGCAGGAGGATATTGACGCTATCGTTAATATTGCCTTAGCCGGAGTGCCCGTAGCCACTTATGGAGACGCTTTGCGGGTGCCGGGATGGTTCGGAAGCTTGGATCAGGCGCGGGAAAAAGGAGCGAAAGTATTTGCAATTTATTCCACCGAAGACGCTTTAAAATTAAAAGAAAAATATAATAATTTGGTTTTTTTCGGATTGGGATTTGACACCACCACGCCCATGACCGCCTATGCCATTAAAAAGGGTTTAACCGTGTATTCCACCCATAAACTTTTCTTGCCGGCGATGCATGCTCTTATTGACATGGGGGAAATAAAAATAGACGGCTTTATAGATCCGGGGCATGTTTCCACCATAATCGGCTTAAAGCCCTATGAAGAATTGAATGTGGCGCAAGTGATAACCGGCTTCACGGATAAGGATGTTCTGGCCGGCATTTATATGCTTTTAAAGCAGATAGCGTCAGGCAGAAAGGAAGTGGAAAACCAATATTTAAGGTCAGTCAGGCCGGACGGAAATCCGCGGGCTAGGCAGGAAATTTTTTCTGTTTTTAAAATTGGCGATGGCAATTGGCGCGGTTTTGGCATTATCCCCCAGTCCGGCTTAACCATAATAGATAAATACAAAAATCAAGACGCTAAATTAAAATATAAAAAAATATTATCCCAAGCCAAATTATCAGGGATTCAAAAACCAACGGCGTGCGTATGCGGAGAAATAATCAGGGGTTTAAAAGAATCAAACAATTGCCCGCTGTTTAGAAAAGTTTGCACGCCGGAAAAGCCAATCGGCCCTTGCATGGTTTCACAGGAAGGGGCTTGCAATGTATATTATAGATATAATTAATATAATCAATAATCATAGAGTTCTTTCAGAAAATTTATAAAAAATATTTATTATTCTTTAATAGGAGTGAAAATTATGTTAAAAAAAACTAAATTAACTATTAGTGAGAGAAAAGAACAGGAAAAATTATTTTTTGGAAAAAAAGAGTTAAAGAGAAGAATAATATTAGGCATATTATTTCATAAACCATCTCAAGAATTTATAGGAATAATAAAAAGAAAAAATAGTTTTTTATCTTCATAATCTTATAGCGGTAATTTATATTACCGCTTATTTTAAAAAATTATTGAATTACAATACTCTTTTTTTTACAAAACAATTTTCTCCGGCTATTCATATTTTCTTTTCCTGTCATTCCCGCGCAGGCGGGAATCTATCGCGGAGAGAAAAATAATCACGATAATTAATAATAATTTTTCTTGCTGTGATGTTTTATTTGTCATGTCAAAAGCGATTGCAGCATATGGGGTCTGTCGCTGAAAGGCGGCTTAATAAAAATTTAACAAAAAATAATCAATACATCTCAATATTGGTTA
>PETS01000109.1 GCA_002781265.1 Candidatus Falkowbacteria bacterium CG02_land_8_20_14_3_00_36_14
CACCGTGGCGATAATTCCCACCGCCCCCACCGCGTATTTATATATTTCCAATATGTATTCGCCCAGGGTATTGCCGGTGACCGGCACGGCAACATCCTTTTTAAATTTTCCAAGTTCCACCTGCGGAGTAAAATTAATATTTGTTTTCCCGCCATCATCCGCTCGGCTGATTTTCGGCATAACTGTTAAAAAAACCAAACTGGTTAATTGGAGAGCGAAAATAAAGAGAAATAACAGGGTAATGATGTTAGGAAGTTTTTTCATAATGATTTTAAATTATGAATAATGAATTAGGAATTGTGAAAGTGTGAATTATTTTAATTCCCAATAAAATTTGCTCCATCGCCAACGGATTTAATTTTTTTTATAATTTTTTTAATTATATTTTTAGTAACATCGCGTCCGCCCAAGCCGACAATAAAACTTCTGATAATGGTTTTTATATTTCCTTGGGCGGCTGTTTTAACATCCAGAGCGAGCGGTCCGATTGAGCCAAGCGATATGGATTTATCTATCACCCCGGCATATTTGCAATTCTTTAATATTTGCAGTACCGCTGCGGATGGAAAGGGCCGGAAGCATTTTATTTTCAACACTCCCACCGCATTGGGGAAGCCGATTTTATCATTAATTTCATCAACCGCGTCTTTAATAGTGCCGACTACCGATCCCATGGCGATTAAAATAATTTTAGGATGCTTGTGCCCGTAGTATTCAAGCAGTCCGTTATTCTCTATTGTCATTCTGACCCCGAGTCGCGCCGAAGGGGAAGAATCAGGTTGAGTTTTAGATCCGCGGGATCCTTCACTCTGTTCAGGATGACGGATTTGTTTATGATATTTTTCATATTCCTTATTAACCAAATCAAGCGCGCTCATTAAATCATTATGGAGGTCCTGCCGGATTTCCATATAATAAGACGGCTGGGCAAAAGAGCCCAAAGTAACCGGATTAGCCGCATCAAGATACTGCCCCTTTGCCGGCTGGTAATCAGGCAGATATTTTTTTATTTGTTTTCTATCCGGAATAAATACCGGCTCATAAGTATGAGTCAGAGTGAAGCCGTCAATATTAACCATTACCGGCAGTTTTAAATTTTCCGCCAGCTTATAAGCCATAATATGCTGGTCAACCGCTTCCTGATGATTTTCCGCAAACAGCATTATCCAGCCGGTATCTCTGATGGTTATCGCGTCTTGCTGGTCGTTCCAAATGGTAATGGGCGCGGATACGCCCCTATTGGCGCAAGTAATCACCACCGGCAGGCGCATGCCGGCAATATTAAATATAACTTCAGTCATTAAAAGAAGCCCTTGGGAGCTGGTAGCGGAATAAACGCGCGCGCCGGTGGCGCTCGCCCCGGCTACGATGGAGGCGGCCGTGAATTCGCTTTCCGCCCTCACGTATTTAAAATCAGCTTCGCCATCTGCTTTAAATTTTGCCAGATCTTCCACGATATGGGTCTGCGGAGTGATGGGGTAAGCGGAAACGACCGCTGGCCGGATATTTTTTATAGCCAGGGCAATGGCATGGGAACCTTCTAATATTTGGGATGGTTGGGATTTAAATTTATTTTTTTTCATAATTTGTCACAATTTTTAATTTTGTAATTTGTAATTTTTAAATAAATTCTAATTTTTAAATTTTTAAAAATTAAATCATTAAAAATTATTTATAAAATTATAAAATTAAAAATTACAAAAATTTTACTGATTACTTTTCATCTAAATTCATAATTATCGCCTTAATCGGGCATTCCACGGCGCAGACGGCGCAGCCTTTGCAAAAATCGTAATCCGTTACCGGTTTTTCTTTTTTATGCGCCTTAATATTTTCCATAGCGATACAGCCCTCGGGACAAACCTTGGCGCAAGTGCCGCAACTGGTGCATTTATTATAATCGGTAGACGGAATAAATGTCCGCCACCCGCCGGTTTTATTTTTTATGGTTGTACCCGGCTTGGCTGTTATGTTAATTTTCATAATTTATATTTATAGTTTATACGATTGCCTAATGGCATTTATATTTTTTGTGATAATACTTTCCCCTTTGTCTTTAAATTTTTCCTTAATGGCCTTTTCCAAAGAATTTAAGCTAACATAACCGGTGGCTTTGGCAAATGCTCCCAAAATAGTGGTGTTAACAAGATTTTTGCCGATTATTGCCAGCGCTATTTTAGTGGCATCAACATTGAAAATATTTTTTGGGGGCAAATTTATTTTTATTTCTTTTTTGAGCTTGGCGGTATTTATAATCACCAAAGTGTTATTATCGCATCCTTTGGCCACGTCAACAGAATCCAGAAGCGTCGGGTCTTGGATAATCAAAACATCCGGATGATAGACATGTTCGCGCGTCCTAATCGGCTTATTGTCAATTCTGGCGAAAGCTTCAATCGGCGCTCCGGTTCTTTCCACGCCGAAAGAAGGAAAGGCCTGTGAAATTTTTCCATCAGCAAAAGCGGCCATAGCGATTAATTCCGCCGCGGTTACCACTCCTTGCCCTCCGCGCCCATGTATCCTTATTTGAACCATATTTAATTGTGAGATTTTTAAATTTTTTGGGATATTTAGGATTATTAGGATAGAATTGTTAATATCTTAATAATCACAATAAGCACAATAATCTCAATTATCTCATATTAATAATCTCTTCCCATAAATCAAGCGGCAAATCGCCTTCTATTTTATTTCCGTTCACAAACCAGGTGGGAGTTCCGCTTACCTCTAATTTTTCGGCGTCAGCAATGTCTTTTTGGATAGCGAATGCATATTTTTTTCCATTTAAACAGCCGGTGAATTTATTTATATCCGCCCCGATTTGATTGGCTAATTTTATCAATTCATCGGCCGTGTTTACTCCTTGGTTTTGAAATAATTTATCATGCATCAGCCAGAATAAGCCCTGTTCTCCGGCGCAACGTCCGGCCATAGCCAAGTCAATGGAATAGGCCTGCCTTAAGGGAAAATCCCGATAAATTAACTTTACTTCATTTTTATATTTTAAGCTTATTTGCCGTATTTTTGAATAAGATTGTTCGCAATAGGGGCAGGCAAAGTCGCTGAATTCAACTATGGTAATTTCAGGATTGGCTGATCCAAACCAATAATTATCCCCCCCTTCGGCAATTTTTTGGTTTGGTTCATTGGCGGTTATATTATTGCTTATTTTTTTATTTTGCGGATGCCTGATAATATCAATAATTAAAAATATAAAGGCGGTAAGAATTATTAGTATAAAAACGCCTATTATTATCAAAATGCGGCCAAGCCAATTTTTATGCCAAGGTTTATTTTTAATCTGCTCCATTGATGTTTAATAATATATGTTTTATATTTAATATAGGCATTTACCCCGTTAGAAAAAATCCTTTGGCTAAGTCGGTGGCTTAAGCTAACTACAAACAATACCTTTCTAATGGAGTTTGCCAGTGATAATATTATAACATAATTTATGGATAATCAAAAATTAAATAATTTACAGACAGCCATTGAAAAAAAATATTGCCGAAGGGATAAAAAGAAGAAGCGGACAATGAAAGTCAGTGGGGCGGGGGTGAAAAGGTTGCAGAAGATAATTAAAGAAAAAAAATAAGAACAAGAATAAAAATAAGAATAAAATTTATTTTTACATTTATGAAATTTTTATCTTGGAACGTAAACGGCATCAGGGCGGCGGTCAAGAAGGGTTTTTTGAATTTTTTAAAAACAGCCAGCCCGGATATTTTAGCTTTGCAGGAAATTAAGATAAGCGATGAAGCCGTATTAAAAGAAAAATTTAACTTTCCCAGATATAAGGAATATTGGCATTCGGCCCGACGTCCCGGTTATAGCGGTACGGCCATATTGGTTAAGCAACTTGGAAGCAACTTGGAAGCAAGACTTCCAAGCAAGGGAATGGGCATAAAAAAATTTGACGATGAAGGCCGGCTACAAACATTGGAATTTGATAAATTTTATTTTTTAAATATTTATTTTCCCAATGCCAACCATGAATTGTCGCGCTTGGATTATAAGCAGGAATTTAATAAAGAATTTTTAAAATACGCTAAAAAATTGGAGAAAAAAAAACCATTAATTATTACCGGTGATTTTAATGTGGCTCATAAGGAAATAGATTTAACCAATCCCAAGGAAAATATCGGCAATCCCGGCTTTACTAATGAAGAGCGGAAATGGATGGATAAATTTATTAAGGCCGGATTCATTGACACCTTTCGGCATTTTAACGGCAATAAAATACAGTATTCTTGGTGGAGCTACCGCTTTGGCGCGCGCGCCAGAAATATCGGCTGGAGGATTGATTATTTTTTAGTTTCCGCTAATATAATAAATAAGGTTAAAAAAGCTTTTATTTTGGATAAAATAATTGGCTCTGACCACGCGCCGGTAGGGATTATAATTAATTTTTAATTTTATAATTTTTAATTTTTAAACAATGTCTTAATTCTATAATTTTCAAAAATTTAGATATTAAAAATTTTAATACAAATATGCCATTATATAATCATAAAAAAATTGAATCCAAATGGCAGAAAAAATGGGAGGAAGAAGGGTTATATAAAGCGGAGGATGATTATAAGAAAAAAAAGTATTATTTATTAATTGAATTTCCTTATCCTTCCGGAGAGGGTTTGCATGTCGGGCATCCCCGAAGCTATACGGCTTTGGATATTCTGGCGCGTAAAAAGAAAATGGAAGGTTATAACGTTTTATATCCTATCGGATTTGACGCGTTTGGTTTGCCTTCGGAAAATTATGCCATTAAAACCGGCGTCCATCCCGCTATCACCACGAAGAAAAATATTAAGACCTTTACCAAACAATTGAAAAGTTTGGGTTTTTCTTTTGATTGGTCGCGGCAAGTGATTACCACCGACCCCGAATATTATAAATGGACTCAATGGATATTTTTAAAATTTTATGAAAAAGGATTAGCGTATAAAGATAAGATGCCTATTAACTGGTGCATTGATTGTAAAATTGGTCTTGCCAATGAAGAGGTGGTTGACGGAAAATGCGAACGGTGCGGAGGCGAGGTAGAAAAAAGAGAAAAAGAGCAATGGATGTTGAAAATTACCGCTTATGCCGACCGGCTAATTAAAGATTTGGGAAAAGTTGATTATTGGGAGAGAATAAAATCCCAGCAAATTAATTGGATCGGTCGTTCGGAAGGAGCGGAGTTTGAATTGTCCATTGTCATTGCGAGCGAAGCGAAGCAATCTCGTAAAGATGGTTTAACCGAGATTGTCGCGTCGCCTTCGGCTCCTCGCAATGGCATAAGCATTAGTGTCTACACCACCCGTCTGGATACTGTATTTGGTATGACGTATGCTGTTATTGCCCCGGAGCATAAATTGATAGCCAAATTAAAAAATAAAATTGCAAATTACAAAGAGGTGGAAAAATATATTATCAAAGCGCGGAATAAGACGGAATTGAAGCGCGTGGAACTATCAAAAGAAAAAACCGGCGTGGAATTAAAAGGCATAAAAGCTATTAATCCTTTTAATAACGAAGCCATACCCTTGTTTGTCGCTGATTATGTTTTGGGCTATTACGGCACGGGCGCGGTCATGGCTGTGCCGGCGCATGATGAAAGAGATTTTGAATTTGCGAAGAAATATAATCTGCCGATAAAGCAAGTTATTAAACCCGGCAAGGAAACACACCAAAAATTATCAGATATTATAGGACACGAATATTTTATTGCCGATGGAATACTTATTGAATCTGGGGAATACTCAAACATGAAATCCCGCGAAGCGCGAGAGAAAATGGCAGAATGGCTGGAGAAAAAAGGCATGGGCAAGAAAAAAATAAATTATAAGCTGCGTGATTGGGTTTTTTCCAGACAAAGATATTGGGGCGAGCCAATTCCCATGTACCATTGTGAAAAGTGCGGTATAGTTCCGGCATCTGAAGAGGAAGTTTTAAATACAAATAAATGGCGATTGCCAGATATAGAAAAATATGAGCCGACTGATACCGGCGAATCTCCGTTAGCCGCGATTACGGATTGGGTCAATGCTAAATGTCCGAAATGCAAGAGTCCCGCTAAAAGAGAAACCGACACTATGCCTAATTGGGCGGGTTCTTCATGGTATTTTTTGCGCTATATTGATCCCAATAATAAAAAAGAATTAGCGGATAAAAAGAAATTAAAATATTGGGCGCCGGTTGATTGGTATAATGGCGGAATGGAGCATACGACTCTTCATCTTCTTTATTCCCGCTTTTGGTATAAGTTTTTGTATGATATCGGGGTAATTCCAAAAGAATGCGGCGCGGAGCCGTACAAAAAAAGGACTTCGCATGGAATGATTTTAGGCGAAGGCGGAGAAAAAATGTCTAAATCTCGCGGGAATGTTATTAATCCGGATGAAGTAGTTGATAAATATGGAGCTGATACTTTTAGAATATATGAGATGTTTATGGGCCCGTTTAATCAGGCAATTCCTTGGGATACTAAGGGCGTGATCGGCGTGAGAAGATTTTTGGAGAAAGTATGGAAATTGCGGGAAAGAATCATGAATCATGAATCAGGAATTATGAATAAGAAAATAGAGAGTATGCTTCACAAGACTATTAAAAAAGTGGCGGAAGATATTGAGAATTTTCGTTTCAATACCGCTATCAGCGCCATGATGATACTGGCCAATGAACTGGAAAAAGAAAAAGAAGTTTTTATTATTCATTATTCATTATTCATAATTCTATTAAGTCCTTTCGCTCCCCACATTACTGAAGATATTTGGTCCTCCTTCGCTAAAGCTACGGAGGATAAAGCTGAAAAAAAGAAATATGAGCAATCTATTTTCAGGCAAAACTGGCCGAAGTATGACGAAAAATTAATTAAAGACGAAACTATAAATTTAGTAATTCAGATTAACGGGAAATTAAGAGATATTATTGCCGTAGACGCGGATATTTCCGAAAGCAAGGCCAAAGCCAAGGCTTTAGCCAGTAAAAAAATAAAAAAGTGGCTATATGGGAAAGAAGTTGTAAAAATAATATTTGTAAAAGGAAAATTAATAAATATAGTTGTGAAATATGTATAAATTTCATTATTTTAACGGTGGCCAGTCCCAAGGATTTGTGGCTTTATTTACCGGACGGACTATCCAATTCATTGCCGCGAACCTGCTCGGCTTATGGTTGCTATTATAATTTTGATATTTTTGGGCTTAAATTGGACTTTTATATTAGCGGCATTTGCCTCTCTGATGATTAATATTTTATGATTAAAATATAGAGAAATTAATTTAAATATGATATAATTAAGTAAAATTAATAATTATTTTATAAATTAATTTTTTATGTTAATTAATATACTAAAAAAAATAGAGAATTATTTTTATTGGTTAATAGTATTGCTATTAATTTTTATTATAATATCAAATTTAATAGATATAAATGCCAAAGCTACCGGTATTACTACTTATGGTACTCAAGTTGGCGGAAGGATAATAACAGTATCTGTATGTACCCCGCCGCCAGTACCTAATCCATTATGTGTTGCCGCGTTGTGTCAAGCTAATCCGATAGTGAGCGTTATGTATGTTATTCCTTTCGGTTTTAGCGCCACGCAAGTTTGCATACCAACGGTAGGATTAATTATGCCTATTACGCCTGTTAATATTGGTTATCAAATTTTAGGTTTATTTGCTACCCCTGTTTATCCTGGCCCGGCTATTCAATTAGGAATAATAGGCATATCACTTTAATATTAATTTATGAAAAATTATAAGGTAAATATTTTAGTTATATTATTAATTATTACTTTTATTTCATCATTTTTAGCTAAAAAAATAACAGCGGAAAATGTTTTAGCTGAAAGATTAGCCGGTAGAATTTTGTTGCAAGTTGAGAATAACGGCGAAGCCTGGTATGTAAACCCGAATGATTTTAAAAGATATTATTTAGGCAGGCCTCAAGACGCATTTAATTTAATGCGAGATTTAGGATTAGGCGTAAAAAATATTGATATAAATAAAATAGCGTTAGCAAAGGCGAATTTTAATGGTTTAGACACTGATAAGGATGGATTGCCGGATAATATTGAAATAAGCATTGGAACTGATATTAATAATCCGGATTCCGATAGCGATGGCTATACGGATAAAGAGGAGGCGTTAAATAATTTTAATCCTAAGGGAGAAGGAAAGTTAATAATAGATAATAAATTGGCAAAAGATTTAGCCGGTAGAATTTTGTTGCAAGTTGAGAATAACGGCGAAGCCTGGTATGTAAACCCGAATGATTTTAAAAGATATTATTTAGGCAGGCCTCAGGACGCCTTTGATATTATGAGAAAATTAGGATTAGGCATAACTAATAATGATTTAGCTAAAATTAATGAGCATATAATTAAGCCAGAATATTCAAGTGAAAATATTGTTGAAAATAATACAATTCTTACGGAAAATAATATGAGGAAATATATTTCTCCGGAGAATAACTATTCATTTGCATATCCTTCTGACTGGAAAATAAAAAAGTATGAATCCTCGCCGAATGTAGTATATTTAACTGATGCCAATAGGGATTTTATCCTTGAAGACAAAAGCGTAATTTTTATACAATATATTGAAACAAGCGATGATTATGATGTTAATAAATTCAGAATCGCAGACAAAGAAGAAGTTAAAACTTTAACCGATAAAGAATTAACAGTTAATAATAAAGATTCTTATGAGAATTCTTATCAATACCAAAGAGCGTATGAAAAGACAACAAGTATAAAAATTGGCTCGCGAAAATATTTAAGATTATCATTATTCACAACTGCGGAAAATGATAACTATATTAATATTTATGATAAATTAATAAAAAGTATTGAATTTAACGATGGTCCTAAGTAATAAGAGATAAACATTAATGGACATTTTAAAGCAAACAAAACAGTTGTGCGATTTATACCATATAAAGCCTGCCCGTTCCCGCGGGCAGAATTTTTTAATTAAAGAAGATGTTTATGATAAGATTATAGCCGTGGCTGAACTTAAAAAAAGCGACATTGTTTTAGAAGTGGGGCCGGGATTGGGTTTTTTAACAGCCAGATTAGCGGCCAGGGCCAAGAAAGTGATTGCGGTTGAATTGGACGATAAGCTGGCGGAAGTATCGCGCATCGGCTTAAAAGCGCGGGGGATTAGAAATGTGGAGGTGATTAATGAGAATATTCTTGGATTAAGTATTTTAAATAATAAATTAGAGAATAAAGATTTTAAAAATAAAACTCATAATTCATTATTCATAATCCATGATTCATATAAGATTGTTGCCAACCTACCTTATAATATAACTTCAATATTTTTAAGAAAATTCCTTTCTGCCAAGCATAAACCCGAATTAATGGTTTTAATGCTCCAAAAAGAAGTGGCCGAAAGGATTGTGGCTAAGCCGGGCAAGATGAGCCTGTTGGCCGTATCAGTGCAATATTTTGCCCGGCCGGAAATAATGCGAATAGTGCCGGCTGATAATTTTTGGCCTAAGCCGGAAGTGGACAGCGCGATTGTGAGGATAATACCCCACCCCGTCCCTCCCCTTCGCGAGGGGAGGGGGCAAAAAATTTCTCTCCTTATGAAGCCTGCCTGCCGGCAAGGCAGGGAGGGGGTTGGGGGAGGTGAGAAAGAATTTTTTCATTTGGTTAAAATCGGCTTTAGCGCCAAGAGAAAAATGCTTAAGAATAATTTAGCTTCCGGTTATCATTTAAGCCATCTGCAAGCGGAGGAAAAAATAACAAAAGCCGGGTTTAGCCCTAAAATAAGGGCGCAAGAGCTGTCAATTGAAGATTGGCAGGTGTTATTAAATTATTTTTACCCCGTTA
>PETS01000067.1 GCA_002781265.1 Candidatus Falkowbacteria bacterium CG02_land_8_20_14_3_00_36_14
ATCCATATTATTGTCTAAATTACATTAATTAATTTAGACCAATTATGGCACGAATCTGTTAACTATGGCATTTCTATATTGCCGGTACTATGACATTATCATGTGGGCGGGACAGAGTGTGTACAGTTAACACCATGGGATAACAACAATGGAGTCTTGTTTATTAATATTAAATTAAATCATTAAAAACGATTTTCTCGCGGACAATACACCATACTCCACAAATAAAAAAAATCCCAAAGAACAGGATTTTTTTTATTCGGTGGAGATGGCGGGATTTGAACCCGCGTCTAATAAATTCTCATAAAGCATATTTACAGAAATAGCGCGGTTTTTGTATTTCGCCATGGCTGTAGAAAACCGAACAAAATCAGCCATAGCTAGTTCTATTGGTTTCGGCTAAACACCGAGAACTTTGTTTAACCTATCCTAATAAATTGACACCCGCTTCCGGTTATTAGGAATCGCCGGAGCGGATGGTTGCGGCAATTAAGCGGCAACAGGAGCAAAGGTCGGCATGCTAAATGCAGCTTTCACCTTGCTGGCAAATGTTTTTGCACTTATTTATTTTCCGGCCTGATTTGCGTGAACACCGGAAATCACGTTCTGAATGCTTTAAAAGGGCTTTATTATCGATGCCTGGCATCCCCAAATTTAATTTTCAATTATTTTTTTATCTTCTTTTCGTTAATGTTCTTATTCTGCGGTCAATGTCCCTTTTCTTAATTGTCTCTCTTTTATCTGCCTTTTTCTTTCCCCGGCCGATGCCGAATTCCAGCTTGACATAGCCGCGCTTAGTATAGACCTTTATCGGCACCAATGTCAACCCCTGCTCCTGCTTTTTTCCGATTAAATGGCTGATCTCATTCTTTTTTAATAATAATTTTCTTGACCGATACGGATCGTAATTCTTTATAGAACCGGCGAATTTATACAAAGGAATATGGACGTTTATTAAAAATAATTCCGGCAATAGCCGGCCTTTGGCTTTTTTAAAAGTCACATAACTTCCTTTCAAATTAATATGGCCCGTCTTAATTGACTTGACTTCATGCCCCAATAGAACCAGCCCGGCTTCATATTTTTCCTTTATTTCATAATCAAAATTCGCCCTTTTGTTAAATGCTAATGTCGGCATATTATTTCCAAATTTTTAATAAATCATTATTAATTTCTTCCTGTTCATCTTGGCTTAATTCATCGCTTTCGTCAAACTGGCTTTTTCTTTTTGCTTCCTTTAATTTTATTTTCTCGGCCAGATCGCCGGCGCTCTCAAAGAAAAAACTTTTATAATTATCTTGGGAGATTTTCCCCAGTTTTTCTTTTAGCTCCCGGTCATCGCTGATTATTTTTATTTCATCTTTCTTAATTAAATTTTCCGCTATTTCCAATATTTTATCATCAGCTGAATTATAATATTCGTCTTTCGGAGTATAGATAACAGTTAATTTTCCCTTAATAATTTTATCGCCTAGAGAATCAAGGCCGTCAAAAATTAATATTACTTCTTTGCCTTTAAAATAGTCCTTTATTATATTTATAAGCAGCCAGTCAAAGTTGTCTTCTTCTAAAAGGCCCAATTGGCCGGCTAAATTATTGGCGTCAATTATATTATGTATATATTATTTCTCCACATTCCACTCTTTTAATTTCTCCACCACTTTCCGGCTGGTTAATGTATTATGAAGATAGGCGCGGTACTCGGGATCTTTAACGCGGGCCGTAACTTTTTCATAGCCCTGGTATTGCTTTAATAATTTTTCCACTTCCCGGTCTATATCCTTTTCGCCGGCTTCAATCTTTTCCTTATCGCCGATAGCGCGGATTATAAGCGCGCTCTTAACGCGTTTTACGGCATTAGGCGCCATATCAAGTTTCAATTGCTCCTCGGTCTTTTTAATGCTGGACAGATAATCTGCAAACTTGCCTCCCTGATGCTCTATTCCATGCTTTAATTCATACACCATGGTTTCTGCTTCATTGTTAATAAGCACTTCGGGAATATCGCCAAAATCTGATTTATCTATTATTTTGGTAATTAATTCAATTTCTTGCCTCTCGCCTTCTTTCTGCCTTTTTTCCTCGGCCAAGCTTTTTTTAATATTATTTTTCAATTCTTCCATGTTATTCAACCCGAACTGCTTGGCAAATTCATCATCGGCTTTGGGCATCTGCCTTTCATAAACTTCTTTAATTTTAACTTTAAACTCAACCATTTTGCCTGCTAAATTGGCCATATGAAAATCTTTGGGATAGGGAAGTTTGAATTCTCTGGTCTCGCCTTTTTTTGATTTTAATAACTGCTTGTCAAAACCGGGCACAATGTAATCTTTCCCCAAAACAATCGGCATATCATTTTTCTGCCCGCCGTCAATCGGCACATTGTCCAGAAACATTTCCACGCTGATAATCACCTTATCGCCCTCTTTCGCCTCCCGGCCGACAATGGCTTCTTTTACTCTAGACTCAAGCAGGTAGTCAATCGCCTTATCCGCTTCCTTGTCGTCCGCTTTTATTTCATTCTTTTTTATTTTTAAATTTTTATAATTTCCTAATTTTACTTCTGGCAAAATAGCCATCACTACTTTATACTCCAGCGGATTTCCCGGAGCCAGCTTGGTGATATTTACTTCCGGCTGGCCCACCGGTACTCTGCCCCCCATATTATCCATAATAGCTTTGTCAACCGTTTTATTGATGGCGATCCTCGCCCCTTCCTCCAATAGGCTCATTTCGCCGATTTTATCTTTTAATACCGCATAGGGAATTTTGCCGGGCCGAAAGCCGTTAATCTTAATTTCTTGAGAAACTTTTTCCGCTCCCTTGACTATATACGGCTTAAATTCATCAACGGTTAATTCCACCGTCAATTCCATTTGTGATTTTCCTAAATCTTTTTTTTCTACTTTCATAAAATATATAAATTTACCCCGTTAAAATAAATCTTTAAATAAAATTAAAGATTAATGGATTAGCCATAATCAAGTGGCCTACAACCACCAGCATATGGAAGTTTTTTTAATGAGGATTGCTAATTAATAAAAATTTGGCCCGAGTTTTTCTTTCGAGCCAATTAATTACTGCCTTAAATTTTGTCCTCCGGAACTTCAAAATTTATCGGCACAAGCTTATATTTTAAAATAGAAACGCCTTTTCCCCCTGCTATTCCAACTTTTTTTATGTATTCAATCCGTTTCTCAGATGAATCTAATAATTCATAAAAATACCGATAATATTCTCTATCATCTTTTGCCGGCCGTAATCCTAAGCTTTTTAATATTTCTTTTGCCTCCTTAAAATCCACATTTTTCACCTTTTTATTATTACTACTATTTATTCCTACTCTTTGCCAAAAACCTGATTTTAAATGATCCATGATTTGTTCCTCCTGTTTTTGTTTTTATTTATTTGTTTATTATTGTCATTCCCGCCCAGCTTCGCATTAGCTTCAGCGAGGCGAGCGAAAGTGGAAATCCACGCATAATCACTTTTAATGGATTCCCGCCTGCGCCAGCCTCGCCTAGCGAGTCTAGGCGGGCGGAAATGAAGAGGACAAGGTTCTAAGAGCCTTTGAAAGGAGGCTACTTGTAAGCCGTCATTTTAAATCAACAAACCCACTATCAATAAAGCGACAATATTTAAAATTTTTATCATTGGATTAATGGCCGGGCCAGCCGTGTCTTTGTAGGGATCGCCGACGGTGTCTCCGGTAATCGCCGCTTTATGGGCGAAACTGCCCTTGCCGCCCAAATTGCCTTTCTCAATATATTTCTTAGCGTTGTCCCAAGCGCCGCCTCCGGAAGTCATGGAAATAGCCACAAATATGCCGGTTATAATTGAACCGACTAAAAGGCCTCCCAGCGCTTCAACTCCTAGAATAAAACCGACTAAAATCGGAGCTACTACCGGAATTAAAGCCGGAAAAATCATCTCGGAAATAGCCGCTTTGGTTACTATATCCACCGTGTGCTTATAATCCGGTTTTTCCGTGCCCTGCATAATGCCCGGCTTATCTTTAAACTGTTTTCTGACATCTTCCACCACCGAACCGGCCGCGCGACCTACGGCCTGCATGGATAGAGCGCCAAAATAATAGGGCAAAAGTCCGCCGATGAATAATCCGGCTAAAACTTTCGGATCGTTAATTAAAAATTGAATATCATTTCCACCCTCTGTTATCTTATAGGTAAAATCCGCAAATAAAACCAAAGCGGCCAGCGCGGCTGAACCGATAGCGTAGCCCTTGGTTACCGCTTTAGTAGTGTTGCCGACCGCATCTAAAGAATCAGTTATATTCCTAATATCTTCGCTCAGTCCGGCCATTTCGGCAATGCCGCCGGCATTATCAGTAATCGGACCGTATGAATCAATAGTAACAATTATGCCAGCCAGGGAAAGCATGGCCATAGCGGCGATAGCCACTCCATAAAGTCCAGCTAAACTATGGGCGCCCAATATGGCGGCAACGATAACCACAATCGGCAAAGCGGTTGATTTCATGGCAATAGCCAAACCGGCGATTACATTCGTGCCGTGTCCGGTTTCTGAAGCTTTGGCAATATCCTTAACCGGCTGATAATGGGTTGAAGTATAATATTCGGTAATTACCATTAATAAAGCGGTAACGGCTAATCCGACCAATGATGCTAAAAATAAATTAATGGTTTCATATTTGCCATTGCCGGCCATTAAAATTTTTGTGGCTGGATAAAATGCTATGGCCGCTAAAACACTAGACACGATTAAGCCACGATAGAGGGCCGGCATTATTTTTTTATTTTCGCCTAATTTAATAAAAAATGTTCCGATAATGGAAGCAATAATGGAAATAGCGCCCAAGGCCAAAGGATAAATAACTGCGTTAGCAAATCCGGTAAATAACAATGAACCCAATATCATGGCGGCGATGGAGGTAACCGCGTAAGTTTCAAATAAGTCAGCCGCCATACCGGCGCAATCGCCAACATTATCGCCGACATTATCGGCAATCACGGCCGGATTCCTCGGGTCGTCTTCCGGAATGCCGGCTTCAACTTTGCCGACCAGGTCGGCGCCGACATCGGCCGCTTTGGTAAAAATGCCTCCGCCCAAGCGGGCAAAAATTGAAATCAGCGATCCGCCAAAACCAAAGCCGATTAAAGCATGGATATCCTTGGTGATAAAATAAAAACCAGCAGTGCCTAAAAGCGCCAAGCCGACCACCAGCATGCCGGTGACAGATCCGCCCTGCACAGCTACGGCTAAGGCTTTTTTTATTCCATTATGCGCCGCTTCGGCCGTACGCACATTGGCCCGGACAGAAACATTCATGCCGATATAGCCGGTTAAAGCTGATAAAAAAGCGCCGATTAAAAAAGCCAGGGCTGTTGTCCATCCTAAGGCCGGAACAAAGCCAATAATTAAAAACAAAACAACCGCCACCAGGCCAATAGTCTTATACTGCCTGTTTAAATAAGCGCTCGCCCCGTCCTGAATGGCCTGGGCAATGGCTTTCATTTTTTCATTTCCTGCCGGCAAGCGCAGAATCATTTTTATTAAAACTCCGCCATAAATAATGGCTAGTAACGCGCTTCCCAAAATTAAAAATGTGGTCATAATTTTAACTATGTCATTGCGAGCGACCAAAGGGAGCGCGGCAATCTCGTTTAATTATTTTTCCGAGATAACTTTAACTTCCTTATTATTTAGATCTCATCGTAATAACAAAAAATTTAAAATATATTTAAATAAATAACTTTTAAAAATTTGGGGGGATCTAACATCTTCTCCCCCCATTCTTTCATCTGATTTTATTTACTTCCATTTTTTCAGAAATACCTATTTTTTCATCTTCCGTGACTATTGTAAATACATAGACGCTGGTAGGAACTTCAATATCAACTACCTTTACTGTTTTTTTTATTTCTATTATTTTATCAATAATTTGAACTTTTTTCCCGATCAACTTTACTGCTCTTTCAAAAATTTTACTGGTATATTTTGCTTCTATGTTTCTTATTTCCTCTTCTTTTTCTTTAGTTAATTCTTGTATAAAAGAACTCATAGCACTCCTCCTTATTTTTGATTTTCTTGTTAAAATCCCCCTTAATCCCCCTTTAATAAAGGGGGCGATTTATTATATTTTATATTTTCTAATTTTCTTTCTTGTCTGCTATCTCTTCTTTTTTCTTTCCATCTTTTTCTTTCTTTTTCTTATCTTTTTTGCCACCTTTCTTATTGTCTTTATCTGCTTTCTTGTTTTCTTTTTTATCATCCTTATCATCTTTGTTTTCTTGCTTTTTTTCCTCTTTATTTTCTGGCTTTTCCTTCTTTTCCGCAATATCAATCTTATAGCCGGTTAATCGAGCGGCTAATCTTACATTCTGCCCGCCTTTGCCGATGGCTAACGATAATTGGTCCGCAGCCACTATGACTATGGCTTTTTTTTCTTTAGCTTTTATTTTGACCTCAATAATTTTAGCCGGGGATAAAGAATTAGTGATAAATTTATCCGGATCTTCGTTATATTCTATAATATCCACTTTTTCTCCGCCTAATTCCCTGATAATCGTTTGGATTCTGGCCCCCCTTTGGCCGACGCATGACCCGATCGGATCAATATGATCCGAAACAGCCGCCACCGCCACCTTGGAACGCGAACCGGCCTCGCGGGCCACTCCTTTTAATTCAATCAAGCCGTTGGAAATTTCCGGAATTTCAAGATAAAAAACCTTTTTTAATATTTCATCGGAAGTTCTTGATAATATAATTTCCGGCCCCTTTGGCCCGGACTTTACTTCTTTGACATAAACTTTTATCCTGTCTCCGGGATTGTATCTTTCATTATAAATCTGCCCTTCTGAATTTAATATGCCCGCGGATTTCCCTAAATCAATCAAAACCATCCGGCCTTCCCGGCGCTGAACCACGCCGGAAATAACCTCGCCTTGTTTTTTTTCAAACTCATCAAGAATCATGGCTCTTTCGGCTTCTCTTAATCTTTGAATAATCACCTGCTTAGCGGTCTGCGCCGCCATCCGGCCGTATGATTCCGGAATAGGTAATTTTGTTTTAATCTCATCTCCAATTTTTACTTTTTTCTTAATCATCTTAGCAGCCGATATTTGAATTTCGGTCCGAAGATTAAATCTTCTTTTCTCTTCTTCTGTCTCTACTTTTTTTTCTTCCTTAACATCTTTCTTGCTTTCCTGCTTTTCTTCCTCCTTGCCCTGTCCTGAGCTTATCAAAGGGCTTTCTTGTTTTTTCTCCTTGCTTTCTTGTTTTATTATTTTTTTGATTTCTTGATTTTTTTCTTCCTCCTTGCCCGCCAAAGCTTCGGTGTCGGAGGGTTCTTCCGGCATATCATCCACTACGGTTTTCACGTCAAAAACTTTTGATTGGCTTGTTTCCGGATCAAATTCAACTTTAACGTTTTGGTTTTTGTCGCCATAATCCTTACGGTAAGCGGCTGCCAGAGCCGACTCAATGGTGGCAATGACAGCTTCATAACTCAAACCCTTCTCGTCGCATATTTGTTTTATCGCGCTTTTTAATTCTGACATATATTATCTATTATTATTAATTATTTAAACAAAAAAGCTAATTGTTAAGAACAACTAGCTTTACTATATATTAGCAATATCCTATTTTTTTGTCAAATTAAAATGAGTTAATATTTTGACAATTTCCACATAACATCAAAATGCTGCTGGTACCCCTTGGCTATTTCTTTGCTTCTTATTTCAATTAATATTATCGGATCGGAATAAATTTGAATGAAAATTCCGTCTTTAAAAATTTCCGTATTGGAAGATATTGAATATGGCTCGGGCAAATACTTGGTTTTTCTCATGGGATTCTTTTGATGAGCTTCAATTTCCTTTTTTTGCCATTTGTAAGCGATCATTTTATTCATGATTTTATGCTTTACCAAAAAATTTTCCCAAGTAATAAAAAAATCACCCATAGCGCTAATCCATTTATCGCCGCCCACTCCCAATGTGCAGACCGTTTCTTTCGCTTTTAATCTATTTTTTAATAAACGATAAGCGGTTTCCCATCCTTCTTTTCCTTCATAAATAATAACTTCCGGCGCTTTTGATTTTAGCTTATTTTTTATATAGCCCGCCAGCTTATTGCTTGCTTCTAATTGTTCCTGGGCTTTTAATATTAATATTTGCGGATTTTTTATCTTAAAATATTTTTTCCCCGATTTAATGCTTTCTGACAAAAGTTTTCTTTTCACTAGCGTATCCAAAACATCATAAACTATATTCCGGTGCAGCCCGGTTTTTTTAATAATCGGGCCGGTAGATGATTGGCCCAAATCAAGAATCGCGGAATAAACATTAATTTCATTATTAGTAAAACCTAATTTTTTTAATTCATTTATCATAATAAATAATTACAATACAGATGTTGCTCCCTCTCCTTACTAAGGGAAGGGGGCGCCTGTGTAAGGTATTTTTATAATAATTATATTTATATTATATATTAAAATAATATAATAATCCATTATTATATTGTCATTTTGTCATTCCGAGCGTAGCCGAGGAATCGCTTTTTAATAGCATTAAAGTTAATTGATATATAAATTTTGTTTAGTCGCAATAAACTAGGGATCCCTCGGTTTCGCTTCGCTACACTCGGGATGACAAAAAAATATATCTTATAATAAAATTATTCATTATTATTTATTTTAATCTAAAATTAGCAAAAAATCTATAATTTACGCCTAAAACCCTTGACAAATATTTTTATATATGATAATATAAAATATCATCATAAATCTGATGATAATATTGAACATTAAATTTAAACCCCTAAACAAAAAGGAGAATGGCATGTACTACCAAGAAAAAGTAAAATTCTACCGCGAGATCTTCCACTTAGACAAAGATCCGCACATCGCGTCGCAGTGCTGTCCAGGAGATCCAAGAGATCTAACTCGTTGCAATGGCAGCGGCACCCAAAAAGTACAGGAGACCCTTGATAAAGGAACTCCAATAGTGCTTGAAAACTTCGGGAGAAGGGTGGATTACACCGGGGGTCGTGCCTACGATACGATAATGCTCTACGTGCCTGGGGAAAAGATTGACTTAGAGCTCCTTGCCATTATGGAGGAGAGAGCCGAGTCAAACCTAATACAGTGTAAAATACGGTATTAGGAAAAAGCGGGGTTCGGAGAAAACCTGGCAACAGAATTTCCCCTTCTTCTAAAAACTTTAAATTTATTTAAAATTTTTAGAGGGAGATTCGTTCATTAAAACTTATAAAGGAGAATTAAATGAATAATATTAATTCAGATGTAAAAGATGTTTTAGTAAGTAAAATAAACAAATTTCATTTGGTAGAAAATCATAGTTGGGCACCTCTTATTTTGTTTATACTAGGAGTACTGGTGCATTCTGGAAAATACGCTTCTCGCGCTTTTATCGTCCAATTCCTTGAAAAGCTGGGTTATGAAAAAAGAGAAACTTCTACTCCGATAATACTGGCGTTAAATCATTTAAGTGCTAAAGGATTTGTCGAGAAGAGCTATATTAACCCATGCTTCCCAATTGAAATTATTGGCCCAACTAGGGTGCACAATTCACCGATACATTCGTTTTATAGAATCACCAAG
>PETS01000028.1 GCA_002781265.1 Candidatus Falkowbacteria bacterium CG02_land_8_20_14_3_00_36_14
CAAAAACCGGCGAGATTGTTTTAAAGACATTTGAAAATTTAAATCAAAAGGGGCGAACTATTATCATTATTACTCATGAAATGAATGTCGCCCGCCATGCGAAAAGAATTATTCAAATTCGGGACGGAAAAGTAATTTCTGACGATAAAATTAAGATATGAAAATAAGAGATTTATTTGCGGAAACTTATTTCGCGCTTGCCATAAATAAAGGCAGGTCAGGCCTGACTATTTTAGGCATTGTCATCGGCATTGCTTCGGTTATTGCCATGATTGCCATCGGCCAAGGCGCTCAAAGTTCCATTGAATCAAATATCCAGTCCATTGGCTCAAATTTAATTCTAGTTATGCCGGGATTTCAAAGGGGCGTTGGCGCGCAAGTTTTGAGCGGCCGAGGTTCGGCGCAGACGCTTACTCGGGCCGATGCCGATGCTATTAAAAAAGAAGTTTCCTTAATAAAAAATATTGCTCCGGAAATTTCCCGGCGCTACCAAATAACTGCGAAAGGAAAAAATACCAATACTCAAGTTGTCGGTACGGTTCCGGAATATAGCGCTGTGCGCAATATTCAAGTGGAAACAGGAAATTTTTTAACAGATTCGCAGATAAATAGTAACGCGAAAGTTGCCGTTTTAGGTCCCACCACTAAAGAAGATTTATTTGGAGCCGATGTTAATCCCATCGCTCAGATCATTCGCATCAATAAAATTGAATTTAAAATTATTGGCATAACCAAAAGCAAGGGCGGTTCCGGCTTTTCTAATCAGGATGATATGATTTTTGTTCCGTTCGCTACGGCCCAGCGTTTTCTAGCTGGCGATAATTATGTAACGACTATCAGCGTAGAAGCCCAAGACCAACAATCTATGGCCGCTATCCAGCAACAAATTACCAATTTAATGCTTGAGCGTCATAACATCAGTAATCCTCAAATGGCTGATTTTAATGTTTTAAATCAATCGGATATCGTAGCCGCGGCAACGAGCGTCACCGGAATTTTTACAATATTGCTCGCTTCAATAGCCGGCATATCGCTTCTTGTGGGCGGTATAGGAATTATGAATATGATGCTTACTAATGTGACTGAACGAACGCGGGAAATAGGCCTGCGCAAAGCCATCGGAGGAAAAAGGCGCGACATATCTCTCCAATTTTTAACTGAATCGGTAATGTTAACTTTCTTGGGCGGAGTATTCGGCATAATTTTCGGCTGGCTTCTGGCTTTTGGCGTAAAAAGTTTTTTTGGCATTACCACGCAAATTTCTTCCTCTCCGATTGCTTTGGCGTTCGGCGTATCCGCCGGCATTGGCATAATTTTCGGCTACTACCCGGCCCGCCGCGCCGCCAAGCTTAACCCCATTGAAGCGCTCCGTTATGAGTAATAATTTATAATTAATAAATCCCCCTTAATCAAGGGGGTTGGGGATTTTAAAATTAAACTTATGAAAAAAAACATCATTTTTTTTATTATCATTGTTGCTGTTGGCGGAGGATTTTTTTATGGCGGCATGAAATACGGTCAAAAAAATAATTCAGGAAAAATTTCAGTGGCGGATTTGCAGAATATGACCGCCGAACAGCGCCAGTAAGCTTTCCAGCAATTTCGCGGCAACGGCAATACTCAAGGCGTCCGCCGGAATGGAGCGGTTGGTCAAAATGGAGGAGAGGGAGCATTTTTAAACGGAGAAATAATTAGCAAGGACGATAAAAGCGTAACTATAAAATTGCGGGACGGCGGGTCTAAAATCGTATTTCTTTCCGATTCTACCAGTATCGGCAAAACAACAGACGGTACGGTAGCCGATCTTGAGGCGGGCAAGCAAGTGACGATTAACGGAAAAGATAATAGCGATGGCAGCGTCACCGCCCAATCAATCCAAATCCGCCCGAACTTGCCGCCTCAACAACCTCAACAATAAATAATATAAAACATAAAATAACTTTATTTCTTTAAATAATAAATGAAATTATATTTTTTTCTCATCATTGCCGCTTTAATATTTTCTGACTACGGGATAAAACAAACTAATATTAATTTATCTCCGAATAACGATAGCGGCTAAACTGCCTGCACCCAGGAAGGAAAAGTCTGCCCGGACGGCACAGTTGTCGGCCGCACCGAGCCGAATTGCGAATGA
>PETS01000124.1 GCA_002781265.1 Candidatus Falkowbacteria bacterium CG02_land_8_20_14_3_00_36_14
GCTTGAAATTAGAGACCCCTGTGGATTATTTAATTAAAAATAACTTTGTGTCCAAAATATGCTGGACTAATACAAAAAGTTGACATTTTATTCGTTTCTGTTATAATTTTTTTAAGTCCAAAAGGGCTTTTTTATTTACTTTTTTACTATTACCGCATTCCCCTTTCATTCTTGGTTATCTCTCCGTCATCCTAAGTATTTCTGTCATCCTGAGCGTAGCGTAGGATCCCGTGGATTTCTTACTATCTGATTTCAACGAGATTCTTCACTATGCTTCGCTTCGTTCAGAATGACGGGAAATTATTGTAAATTGTTAATTAAAAATTAGAAATTTTACCCGGTCCCTTCGTCTAATGGTTAGGACATCAGGTTTTCATCCTGAAAACAGGGGTTCGATTCCCCTAGGGACTACCAATTTAGTATCTGTAGAAATAAAGTCGAATTTCTAACATTTACTATATGTTAATTAATTTTATTTCTACATTTTATGAAGGGAACAATCAAAAAATTGACTGAAAAAAATTTCGGTTTTATCACCCCGGAAGGCGGCGATAGAGACTTGTTTTTTCATGCCAATGAATTAGACGGTTTGAGCTTCAGCGATTTAAGAGAAGGCGACACGGTTAGTTTTGAAGTAAGCGACACTCCTAAAGGTAAAGCCGCGATACAGGTAAAAAAAGCTTAAGCGCTTTTTCCAACTACAGCCAAAAAGCCGCCATCCGGCGGCTTTTTGTTTGCATAAAATAATTTATAATTTAATAAATAAATATTTTATACGCAGTATTTATAAATTAACCTGAAAAATCAGTTCGCGGATCAATAATTTTTAAGAAAAAATCATTTTTTCCCTCACATTTTTTTTAATTTGCACACGCTATTTTTTCTTCTAATAAAGAAAGGTAAAATTTTTCTGTGGGATTTCACGCTTCAAGTATTTAGGTGGAGGCGGCATGATTTTATTTATAAAAAAGAATTTTTTTAGCGATTCTGATTATTTCTAAAAGGAAAAAGGACGAGAAATAATCTCGTCCTTTATTTGATATTAAGTTTACTCCCATTCAAAAAGAGCAAACCATTCTCCGGCTATTTTTATGGCAATAATCGGATCAGGGTTGTATCTTCTTTTAAAAAGACCCAATTCTGTGTTTTGAGGCAATAAAGCGGCGAGAATCTGCAATTTTTGGACCAATTCGCCCTTGTCCATCACGAAATTAATTTCGGGCAAAGCCGTAGTTAATGCTTCCGCGATTTGAATTTTCATTTTTGTCCTCCTTTTAGTTTTGTTTTTTATTTCCTATAATAACCTTTAAAATTTTTAATCCTTCAGAAGGAATATTTAGTTCCGTGAGATTAGAGTTGACTGGGTATTGGGTAAAATTAGACGGGTTAAAAGGCATAGCTTGCGGGAAATAGATTTTCAGTTTGGTAAGTATGCCTTGCTGGACAAATAATCTAAAGGTATCCGGCAAATTTTTTGATACCCATTCTCTCGTTCCGTGTATCTGCTCTTTTAGTCTCAATTCTGCTGACGCAGAAATTCTTTTTTCCGCTTCATCAATTATCTCAAGCACCTTAATAATGTCTCCTTCAATTTTATTTTCAAAGCATTTTTCACAGAGAGTGAAAAGCGAATCTATTTCTGGTGATGGCGCAGAGCAACATTTACAGCGCTTGAATTTTTTTAATTCAATGCATCTACTAACGTAATTATGAATACCTATACTAACGAACGTACAAACACCGCTAAAAATAAAGAGACAGAACGCAATAATAAAGGGTAATTTCCATTTGCATGATGGTATTATACTTACTATACCAAAAATCAAAGCCAGTAGAAAAGCCGATAAAAGAGTCCATCCGCCCGTATAAATTACTCTATTTGCGATACTATCTAATTTTTTCAACTTTTGCAGGTCATTTATCGCAAATCTTTCCCAAAATTTCTTTTTCATAATCTCTTCTCCTTTGTTTTGATTTAAAGAACAAATTAATAAGCCAAGAAGATATCTTGACCATACAGGTTAACATATATCAATATAACTGTCAATACTTGTACTGTTGCAGAGTCAAAGCTACCTTCTGTGGATAATTAATATTATTTAAAGATAAAAATAATG
>PETS01000065.1 GCA_002781265.1 Candidatus Falkowbacteria bacterium CG02_land_8_20_14_3_00_36_14
TTGTTAAATTTTTATTAAGCCGCCTTTCAGCGACAGACCCATAAAGTGAGGTTTTACTATACCACCCGACGCTAGATACTAGTTTTGCGCTTCAGCGCTTGAATAGCTGGTATAATGCTGAGTGGAATGGTTATTATGCGTCTACAGGTATTACTACAAGCAACCTAGCAAAAAAACCAAAAAATGTTTGGGGTCATCTACTTAATGAATGGAAAAATGATGGCACGGGCATCGCTGATTCAAAGTATACTCACCATTATATACATCCGCGAACTGGTAAACTATATGATCTCGATACTTACCTTTCGTGGCCATATGTAGATGTTACTACTTCTAATGGATTAGAATTGTTAACATTCATAAAATCAATCGGTGAAAATATTTCAACTGTAGAATTGAACCAAATAGAACCCCTGGGAAGTAAAAATTACATTTGGCAAGCTCTTCAGCACAGCCGTGATAATAATCTTCTTCCTCTTTACGGCTTTACTACATCAACTGCGCAAGATCAACCCCAACCGAGCACCCAACAAGAATCTAGCGTCCTATCAAATCGCTTAAGAGGTAAAATTTTATTACAGATTGAATCTCATGGCGAAGCTTGGTATGTTAATCCTAAAGATAGTAAAAGATATTATATGGCAAACGGTGATAAGGCATATAACGTAATGCGAAATTTTGGAATTGGTATAACCAATAAAGACTTAGAAAAAATCAAAAATGACAAAATTTTTGCTAAAAAGAATAGTGGAAAAATATTTTTGCAAGTTGAAGCGCACGGCGAGGCATATTATATTGATTTCAATGGTAATGCCCACTACTTAAAAGATGGAAGTGTTGCTTACACGGTTATGAGAGAATTAGGTCTTGGAATTACTAACAACGATTTAAGTAAAATTCCAGAAGGGAGTTTATAGGTATAACATTTTTATTTTCCCTTTTAAACCAATCTATGTTATAATAAAAAAAGAATAAGACACTCGTTCTGAATTTTATTTTATGGTAAAAATTATTAATAAAGAAACTTTTACGAACGATAAAATTATACGTTTAGAGTTCCGAAATTTTTTAGATAAAGAGGCAAAAAAATATCGGAGGCAAGGACATAAGGCGGAGGTTTTTGAAGAATTTGGTGTTAGGCATGGGACAGCGAGAATAGATTTTGCCATTATCAACGGGGTTATGTGTGGGTATGAAATCAAAAGCGATCGTGATACGCTTAAACGTTTGCCGGAACAGGTAGAGGAATTTAGCGCCGTCTTTGATAGGTTAACACTTGTTGTCGGAAAACGTCACTTATATAAAGCAATGCATATAATTCCCGACTGGTGGGGCGTGACGCTTGCAAAATTTGATGCTGATAGTCGAGTTATTTTTCACACCATCCGTAAATCTAGAATAAATAAAGAACAAGAAAAAATTTCAATAGCACGATTACTCTGGCGAAATGAAGCGTTGCAAATTTTAGAAAAACGAAAAAGGGCAGACGATGTTCGCTCTAAGCCGCGTGAATTTATATATAAAAGACTATCAGATACTCTTAGCGTCAAGACTCTTAAAAGAACAGTAAATAGTATATTGATGTCTAGGGAAGGTTGGCGATCTGATTTACTACTAGCGTCACATGATGGTTGATTCCGGCTTCCAGCCAAGTTTTTGGGTTCCCGGTTTTTTTTGTGTTAATGTCTTTAGCTTTTTCGGCAATATATGAATCTCCGTAACTAAATTCTTCTCCTTTAAATATTTTTTGTTTAGCCAAAATGTTCGCTAGGGCCGGATATTGTTTGAACCCAGCGCCTTTTGGATTTCGTAATCCTTCGCCTCTTTCAATTAACCAATAGTCTTCTAGCGCATATCGGATGCTCGCACTTGGATTAGTGGCAGATGATGTTTGCGGCATATAGACCGGATGCTGTATAGTGTAGTCCGCGAAAGATGGTGGCCTTTTTAAGGCACTCAATAGCATCTTCCATATCGCCCAATCAGCCCGTGAAATTTTATGCTGATTATGTTTTTCGAGATGAGAAAGGTCTTTAGGAAAAGCACCGCCAGCTACGATAAATGTCCTCCATTCTTTTAAATGGGGGATTTTATTAATTTTGGCAACAAAAGAGTCGCAAGAAATTAGTTGGTCAATAATTTTGAAGTCTACTAATAAGTCAACATTTCTGGTAACCAAAGCATTTTTAATAATAAAGTTTTTAATATCATCGGCCAGCGATTTTTCATTAAAGTTAGATTCTGTAATTCTTGAGCATAGCCCATTACCACTTTCTTTCGCGAATTTGATCGCAGCGTGTCTTGTTTTAGCATCGGACTCAAATCCTATCACTGGTATAATAGTAATGACGGGAATCATGAAAAGGTTTAGCTGTTTTCCATGGCTTAATATTTTTTCTAAAGCCTCCGCCCTTATTGAGCCATCAATAAATTGAACATCAATAAAGATTGCATCATACCCCCAGTGTTTCAATATCTGGTCGGCAATATTTGGGATACTCTCCATAAAAACATTTATTGATTCTTGGAGTAAATCCTTCGGTGTTTTTTTGCCTTCATCATCATCCGGCTGAGGCATAATAAACTCAATCAGGGGAGTGATATTAGTTTTATCATCTGATTTTAGTTTCAGTAGAGCCCCTCTCTCGGCAGCCTTCCATCTTAAAATTGGAACATAGTGTTTATAATTGAACATATTATTTAGTTTATTGGAAGAATTGTTTAACTTTAAAATCGTTAACAATTTTATTTAAGTAATAATAATTTTTGTGTTCGTGCCTCATTGCCCCTGCAACTATAGCTATGTGTATTCCCAACTCATCAGCAAGACTCTGTGCGGCCATTGGCGAAGGGATTAATTTGGCTGGGCTATTTTCCCATTTGCTGGCAGGAACCAAAGCTTCGCGGGCCAGCTTATCTGCGTCTCGCTCAATACTATTTAGATCAACTCCTTTTACTCCTTCGATCTCATCATAGAAAAGATTGATGTCTTGATTAAAGTGCAAAGCTATATGAGATAATTCGTGCATCAATGTAAACCAAAAATTGTCTAGTCGGTCATGCCGTAGGGTTAATCCAATAACAGGATTATCTTTGTTAGTTAGAATTGTCGCTCCGTCTAAATAAGTTTTTGGAAAATTGTATTCTATAACCAAAATAATTCCGTTACTTTTTAAATATTCTTGTGCTAAATTAGGGCCATTTTCTTCTTTACTTTTTTTCGCAAGTTCTTCCATGAAACTGAGATTAACAATGCCTTGCTTATATTTCTTCGGAGTTTTTATTTTTTGTGACCTTTTAGATACATAAACAGCCCAGGCAGATAATGCTCGTTTATCAGTAAGCGGCGACGATCTATAATGTGATTTTCTAGACATTCCCACAAACTGCGGGCTGGCTTTGAATGATGAGAAAAAATCTTTTAATAGATCAATTTTATTTTTACTCTTTGAGGAGGCACTGCCAAAATAGCCTCGCTTCTCCATTTCCGTAATAAGGCGACTGCCCCATGCTTCATATTCGGAGTTTTCGTCTAGCTTAGGTTTTTGCACCAAAACTTTTGCCGGGATTCCAAGCCCCTCCGACAAGGCTCTAACCATATCAAGAGTTAATTGACGTTTGCCCGAAAGAATTTCAGACACTCTACTCCGGCTACCAATATAAGGGATGAGGTCGACAGGTTTTAGGTTCGCTTGCTCCATTCTGTATTTAATCGCTTCAATCGGGTCGGGGAGTGTGTCTGGAAAGGTTCTATTTTCATAATCCTGGATAAGCGCGCTGAGAAGATTTAATTGATCGCCTTCAGCAGAAGCCGGGTCGGGGTCGCGGCTAATCAACACCTCGACTAATTTTAGGGCATCTTTATAATCTTGTTCGTTTTTTATGACTTTAATATTATTCATATTTTTTATTAACGTATATTCCACTTAATATATTCGTCGTGTGTGCCGATTTTCTTTATTAGCACCACCCCAATTTTGTAGGTTGTCTTAACCCAAAGCCTATATTTATTACCGCAAATATTAAACACAACGTTTTGGCCTCCTATGATGCTGGCGCTGGAATATCTACACTTAAGCTCGTGCGGAGTTTGCCAAACGGTTTCTTCCACTTCAGCTATCCACGATTCAATTTGTGATCGTGAATCTGAGTATTTATTCATAAAGTCGTATAATGGTTCTTTGCCTATTAATCTCATATCTAACTTTGGGTGGTTTAAGTAACCTTGTTTTTATTCCCATATTGGTAACAATAACTTAAGTATCTTTTATTGTCAATACCTTACTTATCCACAGCAATAAATAAGCACTAGTTGGTTCGTTTTCAGTTAGATTAAGGTGGCGCGCTGGCGAATAGCCGGCACGAAAAAACACGGCGGGGCAGAAAAGCGGGCGGGCAAAAATTTCCCTTCCCCCGACCCCTTTCCTTTTTTGCCCGCCCTCTTTTTTGGGGGTGCGGGGGCTTTGCCCCCGATTGTGGCTTTTAAATTTTTTGTTTTAAATTCCTTTTCTCTTACGCCGTGCCTTTGGCAGGCAAGTCCTTGCTTTGTGGATTAAATTCGGCAGAACGAACGTGAAAGTTCGCTGAAATTTTTTTTGGGGAGCATATACAAAAATAACGCTAATATTAGCGTTATTTTTGTATATGCTCCGATTTTATAACGAAGCTTAAAAATATTTTAAGTTCCTGCAAGATTCGGGCAAAGACCGACTTTAAAAAAACTGCCAAACCTGCCTGCTGTCAGACAGGGAACCTGTAAAAAATAACAACTCGCCTGTCCGCAGAAGCCGATAGAGGCGGAGGAGTAAGCCAAAAGCAAACTTTTCTTTTTTAGTGTTTCCCCTTTGGGAGCAAACCCCTCGCCCTTCAGGCGATCCTTTTAAGATGATATAATGGCGGTATATGCAACTGTACCGAAAAACATCACATACCGTTTTTGACCTGAAATTCCACCTGATCTGGACGACGAAATACAGAAAGCCCATTCTGGTCGGCAGGATAGGATACAGAACAAGGGATCTGATCAGGGAAATATGTCAAACTCACAACGTCGAGATAATCAAAGGGCATATTTCCAAAGATCATGTCCACATTTTTATCTCTGTTCCTCCGCAGATTTCCGTAAGCAAGATCGCCCAGTATATCAAAGGCAAAACATCCAGAAAACTGCTCCAGGAATTTCCGCCCCTCAAAAAGACATTCTAGGGGCAGCATCTTTGGAGCAGAGGATTTTTCGCCGTCAGCTCAGGAACAATCACGGATGAAATGATCATGGAATACATCGCCAAACAGGACGAGGATGCCAACAAAAGGGGGGATAATTTCACGGTTCTTGAAGCATAGCAGCGCTTTAGCGCGTTACGCCCGAGAACCCCTCGCCTTCCAGGCGAGGGTTATTCAGTATTTATTCACAAATTATGGCTGTTGCCTCTTGAATTTAATATTCCATTTTGTCATATTACATTATGGAATGTATTATATAATTATAAACATTGCAATATGAGCGAATCAATATATTCAAAAGATCATCAATATCTGATAGAACAGCTTAAAAAGGCCCGGCACGAGGCTAGGCTGGATCAAAAAGCTGTAGCTAAATTATTAAGCAAAACGCAATCTTATGTTTCTAAAATTGAATCGGGACAGAGAAAAATTGATGTTATTCAATTAAAAAAATTTGCTTATTTATATAAAAAAAATATAAATTATTTTATAAAGTAATATGTCAATAAAAAAGAAAAAAATAAAGGTGAGCGCAAAGGATATATTTGACAAGTATCTTGCCAATAGTTTGATTGGCAAGAACAGTTCTAATACTATAGAAATTTTTTGTATCTTGAATTATAACAATTTTTATAATTTAGCTCAAAAGTATAAACTTGAAGAACGGCAGATATCATCGTTAATTGGATTTAAGGACGAATTTTTTGTTGGCGTTTTAATTGATCAAATTATTAAGGAGCAAAATCTTGGTAATAAATTCTACTGTAAAAAAATTACCGCAAATGAAAAAAGTGGGTTGGCCGCTCGGGTTATAAAATTTAATGGTAAAGACAAGATTTTAACTATTGGTGGCGACTGTGTTATCTTTAGAAAATTAGACGATAAACCACTAATGATAATTGAGTGCAAAGAATATATTGACATGATAAGAATGAAAGAGTTGATTGGCGAATCAAGGGTTATAAAAGATGATGTTGCGGAATCAATAAATTTACTAAAAGGTATTAAGTTTTGTGTTTTTTCGGAGGTACTAGAATTAACTGAAGGTTGGGCACAGTTTCTTGATAAGTCTGATCTAAAACACCAGATAGACAAGATATTTGTAATCAGGGACGGTAAACGGAAAGATAAAGAAAATATGCCGGTTAAAGAAAATTTAATTAGGTTTAAAGAGTATATTGAAAATTTTATATTAGGTATTAAATAAAAGAATTTACTATTTTTATTTCCTCTTCGTTTAATTCATACAGATTATAAATTAATTGATCAATATCTTTGTCTGTTTTGCTAAACTCTTTTTCGTCAGTAGATTTTAATATTTTTTCAACCAAGACGACAATATCAGATTGTTGTTTTTTTGTTGGTTTTGCGATAGGCAAACTGTAGAGATACCCGATTAAATAGTGCAGATATCCGCCAGCGACATGGGTGCCTTTATATATATTTCCGTAATAGTAATGAAGTAATTTTGAATTCAAAAGTGCGAGGAAAAATTTTAGGTTAAAATCATTTTTTAGATTATCGTTTAAACTTGCCACAAAAAAAGTGTCTTTACAATAAAAATTTTTATCGTCATATGTTGCTCGTAACCTTAAGGCATTTTGACAAATTATTAATTTTTCCTGTTCAAATAGACTTTTTGGAGGCAGTTGATTTTTATGTTTTTTGGCGAGCTCCACGTTGTAATCTATCCACCACCCACCCCATTTTAGTTTATATCTATTTATGTCGTCATTACCGGCAAAAGATTTTCCACCGATTAATTTTTTAGCGTATTCAGACTGTGGATTTTTAGGAAATAAAAACTTTTCCCTTAAGCCAGATGCATGAAATGATATTGTCCATTTGATTGTTAAATAGTTATCTAGCGTTTTATATTGATTGCTTAACAGTTTTACTAATAATGAGTTTTGTTTTTTATCATTTGGCAATATAAAGAAAACAAAGTCGTCTCTTTTATATGCTTCTTGTTTTATTATACTATTATCAAAATTTTTATTTTTTAGGTCTGCGGTGCTAGAAATTTTTTTAGCCGTCTTAATTATACTATTATTTTTGGGTTTTTTGTTATCTATAATCAAGATCACTGGATAAACAGAAACATTTTCAAAAACTTCGCATTCTGATACATCAATTATTTCTTTTATGGAGTATTTATTTAATAGCTCCTCGCGCATTTTTTTGGCGTAATTGGCTATTAAAAATTTATTAGGAATAATGTAACCAAATTCGCCGCCATTTTTTAATAAGCGCAGTCCTTTATCAATAAAACATACAAATAAATCGAAAGCCCCGCTGGCTATAGTGGGACAAGTGTTAGTGCATAATTTTTTTGTTTCTTTGTCCATTTTTTTTGCCTCTAAATATGGTGGGTTGCCCACCACAAAATCAAAACCATCAACAAATTTACCAGCTTTATTTTTAATATCTTTTATTTCTTGTTCTTCTGCGTTTAATAAAGAAGGTGTTTCTATTGTGTTTGTTTGGAATATTTTAATTTTTGGCACTTGATATTTAGGATTATTCTGTTTTGCCTCAACAATAATATCTAATAATTGTACTAAAATATTAGTTTCGGCCAAATAACAAGCAAATGGATTAATGTCTAGACCATAAATACTATTAATTACCTTATTTATAATTAATTCTTTATCGGCAATTTTTTTTAGTTTATTGATTAATCTATTTGCCGCGCGCGTAGTAAAGCCTCCGGATCCACATGAAATATCAATAATTTTTTTGTCCTCAATATTACTAGTGTATCCCGTTTGGTCTAAAATATAATCAATAACCACTTCTGGAGTATAGAATTGCCCTAATTTTTTTCTTTCCTCGCGAGTTATAAACTGTTCATATAATTTTCCAAGTATATCGCGATCAATTTGTGCAAAATTATATTTATTAAAGGCATTAGTAATCTCCTGAAGAAAGAAGTCGCTCGGCTTATACCAGTCAAAAATATTATTGGTAAAAATATGAGAATAAATTTGTCGTGCTTCTTGTTTAAGAGACATTAATTGTTGCCAACTCTGGATAATTTCAAAATTTAGTAAGCATTTATCTTTACAAACCCAAAGCAGAATTAACTCATTTAAAAAGGTGTATCCTGTTTCCAAACAGAATTTATCTTGATCCGGTTTATTTTCGGTTTTTTGCCATATTTCAAATTCTTTGTTTGGTATAAAGTTTGTCTTTATTTCCTCTTGAGCTTTTATTATAAGTTGTTTAAGCTCATCGTTAAAAGTAAATAAATTTAATATCTGGTCTAGATTTCTACGAGTTTCATAATTTCTCATTACAGAGATAACCTTACCTTGTACAATAATCTGTTTAACTGTAATAGCAGGAATTGTCGGATTGGCTGGTTGTAGTTTAAAACCACCTACAATTTTATATATTTTTTTCAAAGTAACCTCGTTGTCATTTATGAGGGCTACAACGGTATCGCCGTTTTCAGCGGTGTTTTGTTTTCTAATAACTACATTGTCTCCATCGAAAATGCCTTCCTGTATCATACTATTGCCCCTGACTTTTAAAACAAAATGTTCTCCCGATTTAGATAGCAAGTTTTTTGGAACCGTGATGGTTTCATATTCTTCAAATACTTCAATCGGTTGACCCGCTGCAATCGTGCCGAGTAAAGGAATCCCAACTATATCTTCACTTTTTGTTTTTAACTCGAGTCCCCTTGATAAGTTATTATTTTTTATTAAAAAATCTTTTTTAATTAATGCTTCTACGTGCTGATGAACCGTAGAAAGCGCAGATAATCTAAAATGTTTTTTAATCTCTTCAAAAGTGGGGGATATACTATGTTTTTTTATATATTCACCTATGAAGTCTAAAATTTGTTTTTGTCTCTTGGTTGGAGTAGGCATAAATATTTGACTAATTTTATCCACATGTTATATTTATAGTATATACCGAAAATTTACCGAAGTCAAAAATTAATTTAGATTATATGCCAACTCAACTTTATCCACGTCAAGTTAAGGATTTAGAAAAAGCCTATGAAGATATTAATAAATTAAGTACAAATGCAAGGGGCATAAAAATTGCTACATGGGTAACGGCAATCTCTACTTTAGCGATAGCAATTGTTGGGATTATTACTTTTATTATACAATTATTAAGATAGTTTTATATTATGCATCCTCTAAATAATAAAGGGGCATGAAATATTTATGGAAAAAATAATAGGAGAAAGAAATCGTATTATTGCGCTCAATCTTTCTTTAAGATTTGCGAAAGAATATCTTGAAATGCTTTATAAAATGCGAAAAAATTATACTACAGATGAAATTCAAGAATCAACAAAATTAACGATTATTCAAAGAGCATTATGGACATCATTGATTATTGAGATAGGTCGCTTGTTTGATACTTATGAAACAAAAAATAAAAAGGTTATTTCATTTAAAAAAATAAAGTCTTTGGAAAAAGATATTAATAATATTCATAGTGAAGCAATTATAGGTAAGATAATAAATACTAGAAAAACTTTTACGGCTCATTGGGGAAAGAAAAAAGATAAAGTTGTTTCGGTTGACGAGGTGTGTAATTCAAATTTAGGGACGCTACTAGAAAAAATAGAAAAACTTAAAATCGCCTAAAGCCGGGCTTTGCCCGCGGGGAAATCATTGCTTTTAAAAGCGGGGGTGGGCGCTTTTAAAACCTTTTTTTCTTGTCCTCCATAGCTTTAGCGTAGGAGGAGAATTCAATTCGAGCTGAGGCGTAAAATCCGAGCAACGAAAAATAACCTGATTTTATGCGGGTTATTTTTAGTTGCTCCAGTGCGAGTATTAGGATCGATTAACTTATCAACATATAACGATAAATACATATTTACAAACGATAAGCGATAGATTAGCTGTAATTATTACTATTAACCCAAAATCATCTATGAAAAAAAGCTCAACAATATTTCTTCAGGTAGCCATTGTGCTCATCGGAATGGTGGCGCTTGCAGCTATGATTCGGTTTCCCTTAACCGAGGGAAGAGCTGTAAACTTAGACCTGTTAAGTATTTACTCTGATCCGTTCATAGTGTATGGGTACCTAGCGTCTATCCCATTTTTTGTTGCACTGTATCAAGCGTTTAAGTTACTCGAATACATCGGGCAAAATAAAGTATTCTCATTAAATTCTGTGAAAGCTTTAAGGACTATAAAATATTGCGCAATCATATTAAGCACCTTAATTGTAATGGCAATACTGTACATAAGGATATTTCATAGTAAAGATGACGATCCAGCGGGCGCTATTGCTATGGGTATTCTCACGATTTTTACCTCTATAGTGATCGCTGCTGCGGCTGCTGTTTTCGAAAAACTTTTACAAACGGCCGTAGATATTAAGTCTGAAAACGACTTAACAGTTTAAAGAAAATAATATGGCAATTATTATAAACATCGATGTGATGCTGGCTAAGAGAAAAATGAGCGTTATTGAACTTGCGGAGAGGGTCGGAATAACGATGGCAAATATTTCCGTCTTGAAAAACGGCAAGGCAAAAGCGATCCGGCTATCGACGCTGGAAGCAATTTGCAAGGCTTTAGATTGTCATCCTGGGGATATTTTGGAAAATAAAAAGTAATGAGAAAGTTTTTTAAATATACTACCTAATCTTATCTAAAACCGTTCGGAAGCTGTCCAGATATGCGAGCAGAATAGGAATACCTCAAATCCTTTTAAAAACACTATGACCGATAGACGTTAAAAAATGTAAATTTCAAAAAAATTCTAAAATATTGCCTCAGATTGGTTCTAGAAAGAAATGGTTGATAGTCTAGGCCATCCTTTCGAGAAATTAAGAGAGGTAAAATTGCTTAAAATGAATTTAATAATAATCATCCAATAAATTAATGGATGATTATTATTTTTCTAATTATTTTATTTATTGATTTTATTTATAACTAGTTGAACATACCCTTTATTTATTACATTATTTTCATTAATTCCCAATAATTTTAATAAATCTAAAATTTCACTTTTAATTTTAACAATCTCTTTTTCGTTGCCGTTTTTTTCAACTTCAATAAATTGGCCTAAATCTCGAATATTATCAATATTTATTTCAAATTTTTTATATTCGAAGCTCTGCCGAACTTTATCTATTAAACAATAATAGTCATATCCACTGTCTAGTAAAAGATTTTCTAGTTTATCAGGGTTTATAATTTCGGTATCAAAATCTTGCCAAGCAATATCATCTTGTTTTTTTGGAGCTTTTGACTTAAATGTAAGTATGGCGGTATTTTTATTTTTATAATTTTTTCTAATTCTAATAATAAGCTTTCTATCTTTGTCGTTTTCATGTTTAAAATATGTATCAACCTGTCTTTCTTGAGATTTAGTTTCATAAATATTTTCGAGTTGACTTAATTTTTTTTCTAAAAATTTTAAATCATTTATTTTTGCCCTTAACTCAATTTCCATATTATTCATTTAATAAATTATTTATTTCTTTTAGTTGGTTTGATTCTAAAAATTCTTCAAGGGGCATATAACTTTTTTCATCCTTTCTATCAATGCATAATCTGACATAAAATTTACCATCCTTTTGCTCAAGCCTAATACCGTAAAATTGCTCGGTGCAAGATTCCTTACATCCCTCACATAATGTTTTTAATTTATTATTACGTATTTCTTTTATACCAAACTCGAAACCATCTTTGTCTTTATAATATGACGTTTTACTAGAGCTACCTGTTACTATTTTTTCTTTAAATTTTTCAGCTTGCAGTATGTCTTCTGATATTTTTTTCAAAGCAACTATGGATATTTGTCCATTACCTAAATCATTCAAAAATCTAACGCTAATATTATTTTTTTTTGCAAAATCATAAATTTCTTTTGCGCGCTCAATATCATCTTCTGTGCTTATGACAGTATTTAATTTTATGTTTATGTTTAATTCTTTTGCCCTAGCAATAATTTTTTTTTGTTTTTCTATACATTTTTTTGCCCAGTATAAATCTTTCTTATTTTGTGTTTTTATAAAATTTTCCGGAGTTAAAGCATGAATGCTGAAATTAAAACTTTTTATACCGCTGTCAATTAATTTTTTAAATCTTAGTTCGCTAAATTGAGCATTACTAGTTGTCTTTACTTCTAGCCCCATAGAACTTAAACCCTCTGATATTTCTTCCAATCTAGAATTAGAAGATGGTTCACCTCCGGAAAAATGAACCTCTTTTAAGTTTAAAGCGCCAGTTAATTTTTTCATATTGTCTTCAGTGGCTTGATTCCATCTTATATCATCAATATCCCAGCTACCTTCTTTATGACAAAATGTACACTCCCAGGGGCAACGATTGGTTACCTTTAGTCGAATTGAGCTATTTTTTTCAGTCTCTATCAAAGGTTGTTCATGCATATTATTTGACAAATTGACAAATTAAATATATTATCATATAATTGCTTGAAACTATTTTAACATTAAAATAAATTAAATGCAAAATAGATTGCTCATTTTATTCTAAATTAAGGAGGTAATATGAATTTAATAGAAGAGAAAGAAAAATTGATTGAACAATTATCTGCCATTTTAGATAGCAAAGAAAAGGAAGCCAAAAAAAATAGTAAAATAGCGCAAAATATGGCAAATGAAGCCGAGGGAGCAATGATTTCAAGATATGATACCTTTAAGGAAGAGGGTCAATATTTAGCTGGCGGATTAAAAAAGCGACATGAAGAAATAAAATCGCAAATAATGGTATTTAATAAAATAAAGAATACCTCGCTCAAAGTAAATGAAAAAGTTGAACTTTTTTCTATTGTTAATGTAGAGTTTAACGATGGAACTATAGAGCAGTATTTTATTTGCCTTGTATTGAGTGGAGAGAAAGTTAACGGAAAAACTATTATTTCTTTAAACACGCCTTTAGGAAAATTACTTTTAGGAAAAAAAGAGGGCGATGAGTTTGTATTAAAAATTCAAAATAAAGTTAGGGAGGGAGAAATTGTCGAAATCAAATAAACATTTATTCATCGTGATAGAAGGCGTTGATGGTTCTGGGAAAACTACAGTAGGCGAAAAACTTGCTGAAGAAATAAATGCTGTATTTTACCAAACACCTTCTAAGTTTTGGAGAAAAAAGCGGAATATTGTAGAAAATTCTAATGTTGTTATTCGTTTTTTTTATTATTTTATTGCGACCATCTTTTCCACCGTAGAAATAAGAAAAATACTAAAGACTGAATCAGTTATATGCGATCGCTATGTTTATTCAACCTGGGCCTATCATATAGTTTATGGTTTTTCTCTTTTGAGATTCGTTTCTCCATTTCTTATTTTTTATGCTTTTCAGAAACCAGATAAAGCATATTATTTATATGTCTCAAGAACCGAAAGAGAGAATAGAATATCCAATAGAAGCAAAAACACATTAAAAGACAGAGATTCAGATACTCTTAAGAAGACTCAAGAAGAATTCATAAAATTTTCAGATTTGGTTATAATAGATACATCTAATATTAACGTTGAAAAAGTTGTTAATCTTATCACAAAAGACCTGGGCAGTGGAAAATAATTCATTGCCCTTTTTTTATAGTGTTGCACTTACTTGTTGAAGCCACGGATGTCCCGCCCACATGATAATGTCATAGTACCGGCAATATAGAAATGTCATAGTTAACAGATTCGTGCCATAATTGGTCTAAATT
>PETS01000036.1 GCA_002781265.1 Candidatus Falkowbacteria bacterium CG02_land_8_20_14_3_00_36_14
ATCTTTAAATTATCAAACACCCCTGGAATTCTCAAAAGTGTTACCGATGTACTCATCTTGTACACGAATTTGCATATAAGTAAATATTATGATATAATAAAAATATAATAACCCAATAATTTTAATAATAAATGGATAATAATATAAAAAAACCTAAAAATAAAGTATGGCTGGAAAATGGCATTGTTTATTATGTTATATCCAAGCCGGTGGATGAAAAAGAAGCGATATTACTGGATAATTTCGGCACGGAATTTATTAATAGCGGCCAAGCTTTTTATATTATAATTGATATACGGCAATCAAGCCAATTTACCTCTGGCGCCAGAAAAGTATGGGTAAAATTTTTACAGAATTCAAATGCGAAAAAAGCCGCCATTTTTGGCGGAAATATATTTGTGAGGACATTGGCTTCTTTCGTTATCGCCGCCACCCATAAAAAGAATATTAAATTTTTTAATAATAAAATTAATGCCCTTAAATGGCTAATGGAAAAATAATTAATTAAATTAATTTCAAATAAATGAAAAAACTTTCATGCAAGGATATTGGCGTAAATTGCGACGCGGAGTTTACCGGGGAAACAGAATATGAAATTATGAGGTTAGCTTCAGCGCACGCTTTAAAAGAGCATAATTTACCCAATATTCCTCCGGGCATCGCCAAAAAGTGCCGCGAGTCAATAGTGGATATAAAATAATAATGTTAATATTGCTATATTATGAATAAAAGTTCCGAAATAGGACCTTTATTATCTTTTATTGCCGAAGGAGTGATGCTTTTTAATGAGAAAGGGCATATAACTTATGTAAATCCCCATGCCGCCCTGCTCCTGGATATTTTTGGCAAAGAACTGATAGGCAGGCATATTGACAAGGTAATCAAAATATATTTGGACAATAAGATAATCAGCCCCAAAGATATTATCAGCCGCTATGTGATAAAGCAGAATAAAACTTTTAACGCGCCGGCGGGCCATACTATTTATTTTAAATCGTCTAATAGGGGCAGGTTTCCGGTTTTTATTTCCGCCAAAACATTTAAAATAAAAAATAATAAAATCGGCATTTTAGTTTTTAGAGACATCACCACGGAAAAAGAATTGGAAAAATATAAGCAAAACACCACTAAAAAATTATCCAGATTAACGCCGATTTTGCAAGAAATCGCCACTGGGAATTTTTCTACTAAAATAACCCTGCCCAAAACAGAAGATGAGTTTACTGAGCTGTTAGTCGGCTTGCAACTGATGATTGACGATTTATATGAATTGGAAAAAGCGAGAAAAAGGAGCGAAAGGAAAAATATAGAAGAAGTAAAAAGAGAAGAGGAATTGAAAAGGGAGTTAACGGAAAAATATTCAAAAGATTTAGAAAAAAAAGTAAAAGAGAAAACAAAAGAATTAAAGCAGATTAATATCCATATAGAAACAATAATTGAAAATCTGACCAGCGGCCTGATTGAATATAATAATGATTTAACTTTAATAAGAATTAATAAAGCGGCCGAAGATTTATTGGGCGTTAAGAGAAAAAAGATTATGGGCTGGAAAATTACTCCTAAAGATATTAAAATAAAAAGTTTAAAATCTTTAGTGGAAGTTACTTACCCCGCCCTTTGCGAAGGAGCCATAAAATACGACAAAAAGATTTCCGGCGTGGACAACGATATCCATGAATTAAAAATTAAAAATGAATTTGAAAGGGAATTGAACGTTACCACTGTTCCCATTCTCAGCCACTATACAAAAAAGAGAATAGGCGTTTTAAAAATTATCAGGGATATAACTAGAGAAAAAATAATTTCCAAAAGTAAAAGCGAATTTATATCAATTGCCGCCCACCAGTTGAGAACGCCGCTTTCGGCCATCAAATGGGCATTGCGTCTGTTGATTGACGGCGACGAAGGCCCTATGACCGCCGCTCAAATCGAACTTCTCAATAAGGGCTATCAAACCAATGAAAAAATGATACAATTGGTGAATGACTTGTTAAATGTAGCCAGGATAGAAGAGGGCCGGTTCGGATATGAATTCAAAGAGAATGATATTATTAAAGTTCTATCTTCCGTAATAACCAGCACAAATATTGTCGCTAAGAGAAAAAATATTAATTTGATATTTAATAATTCTAAAATAAAAATAATCCCTTTTGTTTTTGATGATAAAAAAATCGGTTTAGTCATTCAAAATTTAGTTGATAACGCGATAAAATATACATTAGACGGCGGAAAAGTAACAGTAGATATCAATAAAAAGGGCGGATTTATAGAAATAAAAGTCAGTGATACGGGGGTGGGCATACCCAAAAATCAAATTGGCAGAATGTTTACAAAATTTTACCGGGGAGAAAACGTGATGCGCATTCAAACTTCCGGTTCAGGATTGGGATTATTTATTACAAAAAATATCGTGGAAAGGCACGGAGGGAAAATAAGCCTGGAATCGCGAGAAAATAAAGGATCTGTTTTTACTTTTACCTTACCCCTGAATAAGAAGCTTATACCCAAGGAAAATAAGATATATTATGAATAATTTTATTTATTATTAATTAAAATATAAGATTAGATTCAATTCATATAATTATAAGTGAAATTTTCAAAATAAAGGAATTATTAATAAAGTTATTATATAGTGAGTCTAGTAAAACATATGAAGAAAAAAATATTAGTGATAGAAGATGATAAGGTATTATTGGAAATATTGATTAAAAAGCTTAAACAAAGCAATTATCTCGCTATTGGCGCTGAAGACGGAGAGGTCGGCTTGAAAAAAATAAAAAAAGAAAAGCCCGATTTAGTTTTATTGGATATTTTAATGCCCAAAAAAGACGGTTTTGAAGTAATGGAAGAAAAAAATAAAGATAAAGATATAAAAAATATTCCTATAATTATTGTTTCTAATTCCGGCCAGCCGGTTGAAATTGAGCGGGCGAAAAAATTAGGAGCTAAAGATTTTTTAATTAAGGCCATATTTGACCCGAATGAAGTCTTGGATAAAGTAAATAAGGTTTTGAAAGTTAAAAAAATGGATGGGAAGGCAAATAACGCGTCTATGCCGGAAAAAATAAATACAGAAATTGTTAATAATAAAAATATAAATAATAAACTAAAAAATATAAAAGTTTTAGTGGTGGAGGATGATGAATTTTTAAGGCAATTAGTGGGGCGAAAATTAGGCGATGCCGGATTTGATATAAAAACGGCTATTGACGCCCAAAACGCATTTAATGTTTTAAAAGATTTTAAACCCGATATTATTTTGTTGGATTTAATTTTACCAGGATTAGATGGCTTTCAAATCCTAACTAAAATTAAAAAAGACAAAAGTATTGCCGATGTGCCCGTTATTATTTTAAGCAATTTAGGGCAAAAGGAAGATGTAGACAAGGCTATGGCTCTGGGCGCGACCGATTTTTTAGTAAAAGCTTATTTTACCTTAGATGAAATTGTTAAAAAAATATATAATATTTTGGATAAAAAATAAAAAGTAATTATTAAAAAATAAAAAAACACTCAACTAATTAGCGGAGTGTTTTTTATTAAGCAATATGAAATTATTTTGTTTTAGCAATTGTTTTCAGGCATTTGCTACAAACTTTCATTCTTTTACCGTCAATTTTTTTTATCTGCAGATTTATATGCTGCCTTTTCGTAGTTTTTATGTTTGAATGGGAACGGCTAGCGTCTTTAGTAGAGCCGCGTCCGCATAAATCGCATTTTTTAGCCATAATGTTTCAATTATCAATTTTTCCCGCACCCAAAAAGATATTATAGAAGCGGGATCCGCTCAGGCGGTGACAATTATTAATTTTTTAAATTCTAGAATAACAAATTAAATATTATCACCTTTTGATAAATTATGCAAGATATGATATGGTTTTAATATGATAATAACTTTATTTATTATAATAGTTTTAATAATTTCCGCAGTATTCCATGAATACGCTCACGGCTGGGCGGCAAGCAAATTGGGAGATGATACGGCCAGAAACGCCGGCCGGCTTACTTTGAATCCGATTCCCCATCTTGATCTAGTCGGTTCTATAATTTTGCCTCTTTTTCTGCTTATAGCCAACGCCGGCTTTTTTTTGGCTTGGGCAAAGCCCGTGCCTTATAACCCGTATAATTTGCGCGATCCCAAATACGGCGATTTAAAAGTCGCTTTAGGCGGGCCAGGCACCAATTTTATTTTAGCGGCCGTTTTTGGCCTGATAGTTAGATTTATACCCCTGCCGATTTTATTAAAAACAGATTTAATTATAAATTTTTTTACCCAAAATTATAATTTTTTACTGGATAATATGCAGGGCTCGATAATGGTCAGTATTTTTATAATGTCCCTTATTATTTGTTTTATTAACTTACTGCTGATGGTATTTAATTTAATTCCAGTCCCGCCGCTTGACGGCTCTAAAGTTTTGATGGCATTTTTGCCTTATAATTGGCAGATTAGACTGCATCAGATAGAGCCATACGGCATTTTTATTGTTTTATTTTTATTATATTCCGGACTATTTATTTTTATTTCCTATATTTTATTTTTTCTTTTGCAGGTTATTACCGGCATCCGCCTGCTCTTTTAATGTTTATAAGTAATTTTACAGGACTAACTACCAACAACTGTCATTGCGAGGAGCGTTTTGGTGTTTAATGGAAACAATAGAGTATTTAGGCAGTTAATTTTTAAGATAATATAAATGTTATTTCAAAAAGCGACGAAGCAATCTCGGCAAAATAGATATATGATTAGTATTAAATAATACGTTTTTAATTCTTCTTTTATTATAAATACATAATTCTCTTTTTTTGAGATTGCTTCATCGCTATTATCTGCCAACCTTTTATTTTGATAAAATTTTTAATTTGTTAATAACATTTGCGTTAAATCAAAGTATTCCTCGGAGCTCTGCTCCGGGGTATTCCTTGCAAGGAAGAGTTTAAGAAACCATTGGTTTTTCAAAATAATTAACTATCTTAAGGATACCTCGCAACTCTGCTGCGGGGTAATTCATTAATACGTTTTTAATTCTTTTTTTATTATAAATAATAGTTTCACCCTGCGGTTTCTGCCATAGGGAACCGCTTAGGAAGGTTTGGAAACCTTAGGTTTCCAAGTAAATAAAATTATTTCTTAATTCGCCCTGCGCTCTTGGCGCAGGGGAATAAACGAAAAATTATTAGAAAAAAGAGGATTGCCGATTGGCAACCTGACTTCGCAAATTTTTGCCAATATATTTTTAGACAAATTTGACTGGTTCATTAAAAAGCAGTTAAGAATAAAATATTATTTTAGATACGCAGATGACTTTGTAATTATTAATCCAAATTTAGAATATCTTGAACATCTTATTAAGCCGATTGAATATTTTTTAAAAACAATACTGGATTTAAAATTGCATCCTCAAAAAATAGAAATTAGAAAATTCAAGCAAGGAATTGATTTTCTCGGATATGTTATTTTACCTTATTATATAACACTAAGAACAAAAACCAAAAAGAGAATATTTAGAAAAATTAAGTTGAATAAGTAAAAATTAGATCAGGGGTTAATATCTAAAGGATCGTTAGGATCGTTTAATCAATCGCTTCAATCTTATTATGGGTTGTTAAAACATTGCCATGGTTATAAATTAAAATTAAAACTTAATAAATATATTAAACAAAAATTTGCTAATTAAAATAGTATTTGTATATTTATGCCTAAAGCTTGACTTATTTTATACATTTTGCTAAATTAAAATAGATATTAATATGAACATATCCCGACAGTTCGGGTTTTTATTTTTTATTTTAAATAAATTATTTACGGTAACAATTCTTATATTAATTAAAAATTAAAAATTGAGAATTGAAAATTAATTATCTATGCCTACAATTAATCAGCTTATCCGCAAAGGAAGAAGCACAACAAAAAAGAAGAGTAAATCTCCGGCTATGCAGATAACCCTTGATACCTTGTATAGGAAGAGAGCAAAAATTAACAGAGGTGCTCCGTTTAAAAGAGGGATATGCTTGAAAGTGACAACTACTACTCCCAAGAAGCCGAATTCAGCTTTGCGTAAAATTGCCCGAGTTAGGTTATCCAACGGTATGGAAGTTACAGCTTATATTCCGGGAGTCGGCCACAACCTACAAGAGCATTCAATTGTCTTAATAAAGGGGGGCCGGACAAAAGATCTGCCCGGTGTGCGTTATAAAGTTATCAGGGGAGTTTATGATACCCAGGGAGTTGAGGGAAGAATGCAGAGCCGGAGCAGATACGGAGCTAAAAAAGCAAAATCTAAAAAACAATAAATTAACAAATTGGCAAATTTATGAGAGGAAAACAAGCGCCTAAAAGAAAAATTGAAGGAGACGCGAAATATAACGATGTTGATATCGCTAAATTTATAAATTATATTATGATCGGAGGCAAGAAAACCGTAGCGCAGAAAATCGTTTACGGCGCTTTTGATATTATCAAAGAACAAACTAAGCAGGATCCCAGGCATGTATTCAGCAAAGCGCTTAAAAAGGTATCGCCCTTAGTGGAAGTGAGAGGCAAAAGAATCGGTGGCGCGAATTATCAAGTGCCTTTCCAAGTTCGGGGCGAGCGTCGTTTTAATTTGGGATGCAAATGGATAATTGAAGCCGCTGCCGGTCGGAAAGGAAAGCCGATGCATGAGAAACTAGCTGCGGAAATTATGGATGCCGTTAAAGAAGAAGGAGCGGCTTATAAAAAGAAAGAAAGCGTCCACAGAATGGCCGAAGCCAACAAGGCCTTTGCTCACTTTGCGCGCTAAGTATTAATTTTATTTATTTTATATAAAGTTAAGTTCATTTAAAAAATAAGGAGGAAGAGATGAAAGAGAAAAGAGAGATTGGTTATTATTTATTTCCGAATTTTTCGGGATTGTTAATTGCGTCTTTCATTGTATTGTGTGACTCACTCTCCAATGATTTTATTAGTGAATCGCCACTGAATATGCTTTTTACTAACTTTGGAAAGATAACAAATTTTATTCTGGTTTTCGGTTGCATCGCCCTTGTTTGGATTATTATCTTAATCTCGGAAAAGTTAAAAAAATAAAATCCGGGGCAACGTAGTTTCGCCCCACTTTTTAAAAATAATATTTTCAGATAAATTATATAAATTATTATTTTTAATAAATTTATAAATTGGAAATTAATAATTGTTTAAAATTTAAAATTAAAATCCCCTTACCCCCCCTTATCAAGGGGGCAATAAAAATTATGTCTAGAGAATATAGTTTAGAAAATACAAGAAATATAGGGATTATCGCCCATATTGACGCCGGCAAAACTACCGTTTCCGAGCGTATTTTGTTTTACACGGGCAAAAAACATAAGATCGGCGAGGTGCACGATGGCGAAGCGGAAATGGACTGGATGGAGCAGGAACAGGAAAGAGGCATCACTATTACTTCGGCCGCCACCACTTGTTTTTGGAAAAACGTCAGAATAAATATTATTGATACCCCCGGCCATGTTGATTTCACCGCCGAAGTGGAAAGGTCTTTGCGCGTGCTTGACGGCGGTGTAGTGATTTTTGACGGCGTAGCCGGAGTGGAACCGCAATCAGAAACAGTTTGGCACCAGGCGGATAAATATAATGTGCCGCGCATCGCTTTTATTAATAAATTAGACAGAACCGGAGCGGATTTTTTCAAAGACTTGGAATCAATCCACAAGCGATTGACAAAAAATGCCTATCCCATACAGCTGCCGATCGGGGTGGAAAGCGAATTTAAAGGGATTATTGATTTATTTGAAAGGAAAGCGCGTATCTATCAGGATGATCTTGGCACTAAATGGGAAGACTCAAATGTGCCCGATAATATGTCTAAGATAACGGAAGAATACCGCCGCAAACTAATTGAAGCTATTGTGGAAAATAATGAAGAATTAATGAATAAGTATTTAGCCGGCCAAGCCATTGAATCGGATATTTTAAAAAAAGAGCTGCGCCAGGAGGTTTGCGCCGGCAGAATAGTGCCGGTGCTGTGCGGGAGCGCTTTAAAGAACAAAGGCGTCCAGTTTTTATTGGATGCCGTAGAAGATTTTCTTCCCTCGCCGTTGGAAGTGCCGGCCATAGAAGGTTTTGATCCTAATAATGAAGATAAAAAAATTGCCGTTAAACCGAGCGATGAGGAAAAATTCGCTGCCTTGGCTTTTAAAATCGCCACTGATCCTTTTGTGGGAAAATTATGTTTTATCAGAGTTTATAGCGGAATTTTAAAATCCGGCTCTTATGTCTTAAATTCTTCCAATGGAAAAAAGGAGCGCATTGGCCGGATTGTCAGGATGCATGCCAATCACCGGGAAGAAGTTGAAGAAGTTTATGCCGGCGAAATTGCCGCTATTATCGGTTTAAAAGAAACTACCACTGGTAATACATTGTGCGATGAAGACAGGCCGGTGCTTCTGGAATCAATATTTTTTCCAGAACCGGTTATATCAATCGCCGTTGAACCGAAAACCAAGGCCGATCAGGAAAAGATGGGTATGGCTTTAGCTAAACTATCAGAAGAAGATCCGACTTTTAGGGTAAAAACAGATGAGGAAGTTAATCAGACTTTAATATCCGGCATGGGAGAACTGCATTTGGATATTATTATTGATAGAATGAAAAGAGAATTTAATGTGGAGGCTAATATCGGACAGCCGCAGGTGGCGTATAGAGAAACTATTAAGAAAGAAGCCGAGGCCGAGGGAAAATATATCAGGCAATCAGGAGGCCGAGGCCAATACGGGCATTGCTGGCTTCGGGTTTTACCGCAGGCAGAAGGCAAGGGGTTTGAATTTGATAATAAAATTAAGGGTGGAGATATCCCAAGGGAATATATTCCCGCCATTGAAAAAGGGGTCAAAGAAGCGATGGACAAAGGTGTATTGGCCGGTTATCCCATGGTAGATATAAAAGTGGAAGTTTTTGACGGTTCCTATCATGAAGTGGATTCTTCGGAAGGAGCATTTAAAATTGCCGGATCAATGGCCTTCCAAGAAGCGTCTCGCCATGCCGATCCGATTATTTTAGAACCGATTATGAAAGTGGTGGCCATTACCCCGGAAAATTTTATGGGGGATGTTATCGGCGATTTAAATTCAAAAAGGGGGCAGGTGGAAGAAATGGGAGACAGGGGGCAGGTAAAGGAAATTACCGCCAAGGTTCCGCTGGCTTCTATGTTCGGCTATGCTACGCAACTTAGGTCCATGACCCAAGGCCGGGCTAATTACAGCATGGAATTTTCCCATTATAGCGAAGTGCCCAAAAATGTAACTCAGGAAATAATGAATGCTAAAGAGAAAAAATAAATCATTTTAGCCATTAGACCTGTTGTTTAATAATTTTTCTACTGAAATTTTTTTATTTCGCCATGAAATTTTATTAAGCAACAAGTCTATTAATATTTGACGATTGAAGTATTTTAATATAAAATAAGAGCATAATTTTTTTGTAGTTAATTTATGCACAATCAATTACAGAAAATAATTAATTTAATAAAAAAAACCGGTGATCGGATAATTATTTTTGATAATGCCAATGCTGACAATTCTTATGTAATAATGGATTATAATGAATATGAAAAGTTGATTATCGGCAAAAGTGAAGTGAGGGGGTTGACAAAGAATGAATTACTTGATAAAATAAATCGCAATATTGCTATTTGGAAAAGTGATAAAGATTTTGATAATTTAAATAGTTTTTACGACATAAAAGGAGATAATGATAATATTAATATTAATAATGACGCAGATTATATAGAAAAAGATTTTTTAATATCTTTTAAAAACGAGATAGATAAAAAAGTTGATAATAAATCTAGAAAAGAAAAGAATAATAATTGGTCTATACCAAAAGTTATTAAGCAGTCAGCCGAAGAAGTGATAGATGAAGATAAGCGGTATTTAGAAGAAATTCCTTATTAATAAAAAAAGATTTATAATTTTAATAAAATTAATTATAGCGACTGGTTGTCCTTAATTATTCCGGACAAAAAACTCTCGGTAATTAACTTTGAGGGGTCGTGAGCAATAAAAAAATGGCAGAAAAATTTGAACGAACAAAACCCCATGTCAATGTTGGCACTATCGGCCACGTTGATCATGGCAAAACAACTTTAACAGCGGCTATATTAAAAGTATTAGCTGCTAATGGGCTTAAAGCTTCCGAGAAAAGCGTTGATCAAATTGATTCCGCTCCGGAAGAAAAAGCGCGCGGTATTACCATTGCCACCGCTCATGTTGAATATGAATCTACTAACCGCCATTATGCCCACGTAGATTGCCCCGGTCATGCTGATTATGTAAAAAATATGATTACCGGCGCGGCGCAGATGGATGGCGCTGTTTTAGTAGTAGCCGCCACCGACGGGCCGATGCCGCAAACCAGAGAGCATATTCTTCTGGCCCGGCAAGTTGGCGTTCCTTATATAGTGGTATTTTTAAATAAATGCGATATGGTTGAAGATAAAGAATTAATTGATTTAGTGGAAGAAGAAATAAGAGATTTGCTGAAAAAATATGAATTTCCGGGAGATACTACTCCTATTATCCGCGGTTCAGCCTTAAAAGCTTTGGAAAATCCATCCGGAGATGATGCCAAACCAATCCTTGATTTAATAAAATCATTAGATGAATTTATCCCCGAACCGAAGAGAGATGTGGATCATCCATTTTTAATGCCGATTGAAGATATTTTTTCCATTGAAGGGCGCGGTACCGTTGTTACCGGCAGGATTGAAAGAGGCATTATAAAAGTAAATGAAGAAATTGAAATTATCGGCTTGCGGGATACTGCCAAAACTGTTGTTATCAGCATTGAAATGTTTAATAAATCTTTAGATGAAGGCCGGGCCGGAGATAATGCCGGTTTGTTGCTACGAGGAATAAAAAAGGATGAAGTAGAAAGAGGGCAAGTTTTAGCCAAACCGGGAACGATTACTCCCCATACTGAATTTGAAGGTGAAGTTTATATTTTGACAAAAGAAGAAGGCGGCCGGCACAAACCATTTTTTAAAGGTTATAAACCGCAGTTTTACATCAGGACTACTGATGTCACCGGCGAAGTGCAATTGCCGGAGGGGACGGAAATGGTAATGCCTGGCGATACGATTAATTTACAAATTAAATTAATTTCTCCGATTGCTTTAAATGAAAAACAAAGATTTGCCATTCGTGAAGGCGGAAAAACGGTTGGTGCCGGGGTAGTTGTTAAGATTATTAAATAAGATAGATATAAATCCGTTCATACTGAAATATGGACGGATTGAATTTATTTTTATTGTTTATTAATAAATTAATATTATAATTAAATGACCGAAATTAAAGGAAAGCGGAAGATTAAACCGGAAACTTCTATTAATAAAGATGAGGACTTTAAGCAAAGAATCAGAATTAAGATTAAAGCGTTTGATCATAAAATAATTGATCAATCAACCAAAACAATTGTTGAAACAGCTCAAAGAAGCGGGGCGGAAATTTTTGGGCCGATACCATTGCCGACTGAAAAGAAGAAGTATACGATTAATCGTTCAACTTTTGCGCATAAAGACGCCCGTGATCAATATGAAATAAGAACGCATAAAAGATTGGTTGACATTATTGAGCCTTCAGTCGAAACCATTAATGCTTTAACTAATTTAAGTCTTCCGGCCGGCGTTGACGTGGAAATAAAAATGTAGTCTTATTTTTTAAATTATTAAAATAAATTATTATTTTAAATAATGGTGTTAACGATTATTTAAGTAACACCCCTCCCCAGTCTGATTTTATTAAAATCAGACTGGGGAGGGGTAAGTGCTAAAATAATATTAATGCTTTATTTGGAGGTATAATTCAGCAATAAACACGAATAATACTAAAACTAATACGGATTTACGCTTAAAATTTATATAAATTTGTGTAAATAAGCTTATTAATTATAGTTGTGCAAAGCGTGTGTTTGCTGGTTTTGTGAAAATACCAGCTTTTATTTTTTAAAAATTTATATATTTATGAAATTTATATTAGGAAAAAAAATAGAAATGGCTCAGATTTGGCAGGGAGATAAAGTTGCCGCAGTGACAAAAGTTGAGGCTGGTCCTTGCGTTATCGCGCAGATAAAGGGTAAAACAAAAGACGGCTATGAAGCGATGCAAATAGGATTCGGAGCAAAAAAGGAAAAAAATATCAAAAAACCCCAAATCGGCCATATGAAAAAAATATCCACTCAAGCCATTGCGTCTGCCATAGGAGGCAAGGGCTCTGTTTCCGGCGGAAAAAAAAATTTAAAATATTTAAGAGAGTTTAGGATTGATAATATAAATAAAGATTTAAAAGTTGGCGATATAATAAATGTCAGCACTTTTGCCTTAAATGACGTAATTAATGTTTCCGGCATTTCTAAGGGCAAGGGATTCCAAGGCGTAGTTAAAAGATTTAAATTAAGCGGCGCTCCCGCCACCCATGGGAATAAAGACCAGCTGCGAATGACCGGCTCTATTGGCTCTTCCGGGCCGGCCCATGTATTTAAAAACAGAAGAATGCCCGGTCGGATGGGAGGAGATAAAAAAACTATCAGTAATTTAAAAATTATTAATATTGACGCGCCCAATAATTTGTTATATATCAAAGGCGCGGTTCCGGGCATAAAAGGCGGATTATTGCTGATTACCGGAGACGGTGAATTAAAAGTAGAAAAAATATCCCCGGAAAGCAACGCGAGAGAAAATAAAAAAGCAGGCAACCAAGCAAGCAAGGATTTGGCTAAAAATCAAGTTGGCAAAGACAGATTTGCCAATTTAGCCCAGGAAATAAAAGATAAGATTTCCCAGCCGCGGATTATTAAATCAATTAATATATTAGAAGAAAAAAATAATTTAGATTTGGTAAGCATGATAGCTAAAGTAATTAATAAAGAAATTGAATATTCCCAATTAAAAAATCACTTAATGGAATTTTATAATTTTGACGAAGCTAAGGCCGGAGAATTGGATAAGGAATTAAAAGAAAAAGTTTTTATAGAGGTATCAGATTATTTGCAATAGGCAAAAAAAATAAAAATAAAGTTTAAAGCATTTTATGATAAAAGTTAAAATTTACAATACCAAAGCAGAGCCAGTTGGAGAAATAAAATTAGCCGATGATGTTTTTGGCGTAAAAGAAAAAGGAGCTTTAATCCATCAAGCAGTCGTGGCGCAAATGGCGAACGAAAGACAAGTATTAGCCCATACCAAAGATAGATCAGAGGTTAGCGGCGGCGGTAAAAAGCCATGGAGGCAAAAAGGGACGGGACGGGCCCGGGCCGGATCAAGCAGATCGCCAATTTGGCGCGGCGGAGGGGTAACTTTCGGACCATTGAAAAATAGAAATTTTTCAAAAAAAATTAATAAAAAAATGAAAAAGAAAGCAATTTTAATGGCGCTAAGTAGCAAGGTAGCCAATAATAATTTTGTGATTTTAGATAAATTGGAAATAAATGAATTTAAAACCAAACTATTTTTAAAAATAGTTGATAATTTTAAAAATATTTTAAATAATAAGGAGAAAATTATAAAAGTAAAAGATAATGATAAAAACAACCAAGGGCAGGCAAAAGCCAAGGGCAGGCGGAAATACAGCGTTTTAATTATAAATGACAAGCTGGATGCCAAGATAAAATATTCTTCCAGAAATATAGCCGGAATAAAAACAATTTCTTTGAATAATATTAATATAGTTGATTTATTAAAATATAAAAATTTAATTCTGACTTTGGCTGGTGTTAAAAAAATTGAAGACATAAATAAAATTAATTAGAAAATTAATCAGCCAATAGGCGGATTAAAATTGGAATAAGCATATGGGTTTATTTTCGGGAAAAAAAATCAGAGATAATAAAGATAAAACTGACGAAAGAGCAGTTAAAATTTACGCTGGTAAAAAGGGGAAAGACAAATCCTTAAAAGAATTGCAAACCGAAGATAAAAAGAAAGAACAAAATAAAAAAAGCATGAAAGATTTATATAAAGACAGCAAATCAACCGTTTTGCCGGCAAAAGAAAATAAAGAAGTAAAAGCCAAAAATCAGTTTAGCAGGGCTTATCGCATATTAATAAAGCCGATGGTTACTGAAAAAGCCAGTATTATCGCTTCGGCCAATAAATATATTTTTCAGGTCAGCCGGGATGCTAATAAAATTGAAATATCCAAAGCCATTAATGATGTTTACGGAATAAAGCCTGTAAGCGTGAATATAGTTACCATGGGGGGTAAAAAGACCAGATATGGAAGAATAACCGGTAAAAGAAAAAATTGGAAAAAAGCGGTTATTACCCTGCCCGAAGGCAGCAGCATAAAGTTATATGAAGGCGTATAATAAAAAATGCAAAAATCAAAATGCAAAATTTAAATAAATTTTTCACACCATAATTTTTATTTTTTAATTTGAAATATGGGAATAATAAAAGTAAAACCAACTACACCCGGAAGACGTGGAGCCAGCTTCGACGATTTTTTTGATATTACTAAAACCACTCCACAAAAAAGATTAATAATAATCAAAAAGAAAAGAGGAGGGAGAAACAACCAGGGGAAAATAACTATCAGGCACAGAGGCGGAGGGGCTAAAAGATATATTAGGATGGTTGATTATAAAAGAGATAAATTTGACATACCAGCCAAAGTAGCTAGTATTGAGTATGATCCCAACCGAGGAGCTAGAATCGCATTGCTTAATTACGCCGACGGGGCTAAAAGATATATTATTTCTCCTACAAATCTTAAAGTAGGATCTGAAATTATCAGCTCTAAAAAGCAAATAGAGATAAAAATTGGCAATGCCATGCCGATTAAATATATTCCCGCCGGCGAGGGTGTTTATAATATTGAATTGGAGCCGGGCCGAGGGGGAAAAATAGCCCGAGGCGCCGGAAATATGGCTTATGTCATGGGAATTGAAGGAAAATACGCGCAAATTAAAATACCATCAGGAGAAATAAGATTGATAAAAAAAGAATGCCTATGCACGGTCGGCCAGGCCAGTAATCCTGATAAAATGCATATTACCATCGGTAAAGCCGGCCGTAGTCGGCATTTAGGGATAAGGCCGACAGTCCGGGGAAAAGCAATGAATCCGGTAGATCACCCCCATGGCGGCGGCGAAGGCAAGCAATCTATCGGCTTAAAGCATCCTAAAACACCATGGGGCAAGCCGGCTCTAGGCGTGAAAACAAGAATAAAGGGAAAGCAATCAGATAAATTAATAATTTTAAGACGTAATAATAATAAAATATAAAAATATGTCCAGATCGCTTAAAAAGGGTCCTTATGTAAATGAAAGGATAATTAAAAAATTGAAAAATTTAAAACCCGGAGATAAAACGATAATAAAAGTATGGGACAGGGCTGCAACGATTACACCAGAGATGGTAGGATTTACTATTGGCGTGCATAACGGCCGGCAGCATATACCCGTTTATATTGTGGAAAATATGGTTGGCCATAAATTAGGCGAATTTTCATTTACGAGAAAATTTGTCAGCCATGGCGGCAGAATGGCTAAAGAGCAAAGTAGCGACCAAAAACAAGATATAATAAAAAAAAAAGATAAAGTTGAAAAATAAAAATTAAAATAAGAATTAAAATAAGAATTAAAATAAGAATTAAAATAAAAAAAGTATAATATAATAAATATGGAAATTAAAGCCAAAGTAAAACATATTCATATGTCTCCCAGAAAAGTTCGTCTGGTGGTTAATGTTATCCGCGGCTGGGAAGTAAATAAAGCCTTGGATCAGTTAAAATTTATAAATAAATGGGCGGCTAAACCGATAATTAAATTAATAAATTCGGCTATAGCCAATGCTAATAACAATTATGAAATTGCAAAAGATAATTTATATATAAAAGAGATAAGAGTAGACGAAGGGGCAACGATTCATCGCTGGATGCCAAAGGCCCATGGGCGCGCCACTCCCATTCGCAAAAGAACAAGCCATGTTTATATAGTTTTATCTGAAATTAAAGCTAGCGTGAAAAAGCAAATAAAAAGGAAAGAAACAGAAGCTCCGATTAGATTAAGCCAAAAACCTAAAGATGAAAAATATGTTTCTGAAAAAAGAAAAGAAGTTTCAAAAGAAAAAATGCCGTCTGAATTTAAAAGCGAAAAGGGTAAAGTTATTGTTGATCCCAGGGAAGAAGGGCAGGGAAAGCATACAAAAATTGAAGGCAGCAGCCAAAAAGGGTTTGTTAATAAAATTTTTAGGCGTAAAAGCGGTTAATAGTACTATTTTTTTAAATTATATTTAAATTATAAATTTAAAACATGGGACAAAAAGTAAATCCAAAAATATTAAGAATAGGGATTATAAGAACTTGGCCGTCAAAGTGGTTTGGCAGTGGGAAAAAATATATAAATAATTTAAAGCAAGATGTTTATGTTAGAAAATATTTGACTAATCATTTGCGCGAAGCGGGAGTAGACAGAGTTGAAATTGAAAGAAATACGAATAAAATAACCATTAATATTTTTACAGCCAAGCCGGGTTTGATTATCGGCCGAGGCGGAGCCGGGATAGAAAATTTAAAAAATAAATTGCATGATACTTTTTTAAAAACTTTTAGATTATCCGAAATAATATTAAATATTACTGAATTTGACCGGCCAAATTTGAGCGCCCAGATTGTATTGCAACAGATGATTTTAGATATAGAAAAAAGGCTGCCTTTCCGGCGGGTTATGAAACAGGCAATTAGCCGGGTTGAGCGGGCCGGCGCGCTGGGAGTAAAAGTTATAATTAAAGGCAGATTAAATGGAGCGGAAATTGCCAGATCAGAAATGCTAACATCGGGAAAAGTTCCGCTTCATAATTTAAGAGCGGATATTGATTATTCCCGGGGCGTAGCCCATACTACTTATGGATCAATCGGAATTAGGATTTGGATTTATAAAGGCGAAATTTTTAATAAAAAAGAGGAAAAGGAAGCTATTGTCGGCGCTATTGTCGGAGAAAAAATAAATAAATAAAAGTAATGATTAAGTTCAATTAAAATATTATGTTAATGCCCAAAAAAACCAAATATAGGAAGTCGCATAAAGGCAAAAGAGGCGGCCAAGCAACCAGAAAAACAAGTTTAAATTTCGGTAGCTTCGGCCTAATGAGCCTTGAGTCTTGCTGGGTTAATTCCAGGCAGATTGAAGCTTCGCGCCGAGCCATGACCAGATATATCCAACGCGGAGGAAAGATATGGATAAGAATATTCCCTGATAAGCCAGTAACCTTAAAGGGCGGAGAAATTCCCATGGGCAAAGGCAAAGGATCAGTGGATCATTACGTCGTTGTCGTTAAGCCGGGAATGGTTTTATTTGAGATAGAAGGCGTAGACGAGAAAACCGCCAAAGAAGCTATGTCGTTGGCCGCTTATAAATTACCGATTAAGTGCAAGTTTGTATCTAAAAATTAATTTTTTTTATATTATTATATTATATGGAACATAAAGAATTAAAGAAAAAAACTAAAAGCCAGTTGCAGTTATTACTTTCTGAATCTCGCGAAAAGTTAAGAAATTTTCGTTTTAAAGCAGCTTCAAATCAATTGAAAAATGTGCAAGAAATAAAAATAGTCAAAAAAATAATTTCCCGAATATTAACTATATTAAATGATAAAAAAGATATTAATAAAGAAAAAATAAAATAAAGCATTAAATAATTTAATTTATATGGAAGAAAAAACACAAGCAAAAAATCAAAAACAGGAAAAAGAAATAATCAAAAGAAAATTGGATGGCATAGTGATTGGCGATAAAATGAATAAAACCATTATCGTTGCAGTCAGCCGCGTAAAAATTCATCCCAAATATAAAAAGAGATATAAAGTAAGCAGAAAATATAAAGTTCATGACCCAAAAGATAAATTTAAAGTTAATGATAAAGTTTCTATTGTTGCCTGCAGGCCTTTATCAAAAGATAAAAGGTGGAGAGTAATTTATAAATAAGATTATTAAGATATTAGAGATATTTGAGAATTATTAGGATATATTGCAATCACAAATATCACGAAAATCCTAATAATCATAAATATCATACACAATATGATCCAAGTGCAGTCAAAAATTAAAGTAGCTGATAATACCGGTGCTAAAGAAGTCCAATGCATCAGGGTTTTAGGCGGCTATAAAAAAAGATATGCCCGAATCGGCGATATAATAGTTGTAGCGATAAAAGTTGCCGCTCCGCATTCTATTGTGAAAAAGGGAGATGTTGTGCAAGCAGTTATTGTCAGGACAAGAAAGGAAATAAGAAGGAAAGACGGTTCTTATTTGCGTTTTAGCGATAACGCTTGCGTTATTATTGAAAAAGATAAAAAAGATCCAAAAGCCACACGAGTTATCGGGCCAATTGCCAGAGAAGTAAGAAGAGCCGGATTTTTCAAAATCGCTTCGCTGGCGCCGGAGGTACTTTAATCGCCGGGCAAAAATATTATAAAATATAAATAATCAAGATATAATATATGAAAATTAAGTCAGGAGATAAAATTATAATTATAGCCGGCAAAGATAAGGGCAAGGCAGGCAAGGTATTGCAGATTTTTTCATCTAAAAATAGGGTTAGCGTCGAAGGCCTTAATTTGTTAATTAAACATTTAAGGCCGAAGAAGCAGGGCGAAAAAGGCCAAAGAGTGGAATTCCCAGCTTTAATGGATTTATCAAATGTCATATTAGAATGCCCCAAATGCGGTAAAGCTACCAGAGTTAGCTACAAAATAACAAAAAAAAATAAAGATGTTATAACCGATTCTTCTCTGCAAAAATCGGGACAGCCGAATCAAGCAGTAAAAACAAAAAATAAAAAACTTAGAATTTGCAATAAATGCAAAGAAATTATTGATTAAAATAATTAAATTTTATGAGATTAGAAGAGCAATATAAAAAAGAAGTTTTGCCAAAATTAATTGCTAAGTTTGGTTATAAAAACGGATTATCCGCCCCAAGGATTTATAAAGTGGCAGTTAATGTTGGAGTTGGCAAATATGCAAAAGATAAAACTTATATTAAAAATGTTGAGGATAGCCTAGTTAAGATTACCGGCCAGAAGCCCGTTCTAACAAAAGCAAAAAAATCCGTTTCTACTTTTAAAACTAGAAAAGGCATGATTATAGGAGTAATGGTGACATTGCGCAAAAAAAGAATGTTTGATTTTATTGATAAATTAATAAATGTTTCCTTTCCCCGCATAAGAGATTTCAGAGGCATAAATTTAAAGCAGGTAGACAGACAGGGCAATTTAACTATTGGCTTCAAGGAGCATGTAGCTTTTCCAGAAATAGGCACGGATGAAGTAGACAACATTTTTGGCTTGGAGATTTCCCTAGCCACTACAGCCAAAACTGAAGCAGAGGGCCTTGAACTTTTTAGGTTAATGGGATTTCCGTTTAAAACCAATTAAATTAGGGATAATTATATTTTATGGCAAGAAAATCATTAATAGCAAAATCAAAAAAGAAACCTAAATATTCAACTCGGATTGTCAGGCGTTGCTGGCGCTGCGGGCGTAATCGCGGCTATTTAAGAGATTTCGACTTATGCCGTATTTGTTTTAGGGAATTAGCTAATAATGGCGATTTGCCGGGGATTAAAAAATCAAGCTGGTAATAAATTATATTATATAATTAAATTTTTCTTATTTTTAATTAAAAATAAAAAAATAAATACTATGACAGATCCAATCGCGGATATGCTAACAAGAATAAGAAATGCTTCAGCCGTTTATAAAGATGAAGTTGTTTTGCCAATGAGCAAAATAAAATATAATATAGCCAAAATATTAGAGAATGGCGGCTGGGTTAATAAAGTTGAAGTGATTAATAGAAAAAATGAAAAAAATAAAAGTTCTAAATATAATGAGTTAAAAATAATATTAAAATATAAAGAAGGACATAAGCCAGTTATCATTAGTTTAAAGCGCATCAGCAAGCCGGGGTTAAGAATTTACGCGAAAAAGGATGAATTGCCAAAAGTATTGAATAATTTAGGCATAGCTATTATCTCCACGCCTCAAGGAATGATGACTAATAAAGAAGCGCGTAAAAAAGGCGTGGGCGGGGAAGTTATCTGTGAAATATATTAATCCAATAAATTTATTAATAATCCAATATAATTAATTAATGAATATTTATGTCTAGATTAGGAAAATTGCCAATAGCCATACCAAAAGGAACTCAAGCGAAAGCCGAGGGCGATTTTATTATTATTAAAGGGCCAAAAGGTGAATTAAGGGAAAAAATAAATAATTTAGTTAATGTGGAATTGAATGAAAAGGAAATAAAGGTTACAGCTAAGAAACCCCAGGACAGAAATCAAAAGGCGTTATGGGGATTATTCCGCAGTTTAATAAATAATATGGTGATAGGAGTCAATAATGGTTATTTTAAAAAGCTGGAAATTAACGGCATCGGGTTTAAAGCATCAGCCGGCGGAAAAATATTAACCTTGAATGTTGGCTATTCCCATCCAGTTAAATATGATTTACCTGAAGGCATTAGCGCTATAGTAGAAGATAATATTATAACTATAAGCGGTATTGATAAAAAATTAGTTGGAGAGACGGCAGCTCAAATTAGAAAAATAAAGAAACCGGAACCTTATAAAGGAAAAGGCATTAAATATTTAGATGAAATAGTTAAAATAAAAGTCGGCAAAACTGCCGCGAGCAAGAGCGAGTAATAATAATAGAATTTTTGTTTAATCAATTATATGAATAAAGAAAAAAGAAAACAATATAAAAGAGAACGGCGCAGATTAAAAGTAAGGGCGAAGATTAAAGGAACTTTAAAACGTCCCAGATTAAGCTTGTTTAAATCTAATAAGGGCATGTATCTGCAATTGATTAATGACGAAATAGGGAAAACCTTGTTAAGCGCCCATAGCCGAGAAATAAAGAAAAAAGACAAGAAAATTGTTATTAGTTTCGAATTGGGAAAATTAATGGCTGAAAAAGCTCAAGACAAGAAAATTAATAGCATTGTCTTTGATAGAGCCGGCAATAAATATCACGGACGAGTGAAAGCGACGGCTGACGGCCTAAGGGCTGGCGGGTTAAAATTTTAATTATAAATAAAAATAAATTTTTAATATGACCGCAGAAGAAAAAAAAGATAAACAAACAACTAAGCCGGATGCTTCGGTTAAAACAGTTTATGCCGGTAAAAAGGAAGCCAGAAGATATTTTGATAAAAACAGAGATGAAAGGCAAGAAGAATTTGAACAAAGGATCGTTGATATTGCTAGAGTTACACGCGTCATGGCTGGCGGGAAAAGAATGCGTTTCCGTACTTGCATAGCTTTAGGAAATAAAAAAGATAAAGTAGGCATTGGCTTGGCCAAGGGCGCCGATGTTACTATGGCTATTACTAAAGCTGTTAATAAGGCGAAAAAGAATATGATTAATGTTGTAACTGTTAATAATACTATCCCCCATGAAATTTATCATAAGCTGGGCGCGTCTAAAATATTATTAAAACCAGCTAAAAAAGGGCGGGGAGTTATAGCCGGCGGAGCAGTCCGTATTATTTTAGAATTAGCCGGGATAAAAAATGTTACTAGTAAGATTTTAGGCACTAATAATAAAGTTAGTAATGTTAAATGCGCGATTGAAGCCTTGGAGAGATTGCGAAAACCAGTTAAAAAAGAAGCCAGCCATTCGAAAAAGAAAGATTAAAATAATATTAATAAATATAAATAAAAATATGCTATTATCATTAAATAATTTAAAACCGGCTAAAGGAGCAACTAAAAAGAGAAAACGCGTGGGCAGAGGCAATGCTTCTGGCCACGGAACTTACAGTACCAGGGGTTTAAAGGGCCAGAAATCAAGATCCGGTGTTTCCAATTTGAAAAGAAAAGGTTTTAAAATGACTTTAATGCGTATTTCTAAAAAAAGAGGTTTTAAATCTTCAAAAATAAAGAATCAAATTATAAATTTAAAAGATTTAAATAAAAATTTCAAAGATGGAGATATGATAAATCCAAAAACTTTGTTTAATAAGGGTTTAATTGACGATATTAAAACTAAAATAAAAATATTAGGCATGGGCGAATTGGATTTAAAAAATATAATAGTTGATGATTTAAAGATGAGTGCCAAAGTAAAAATTCAAATAGAAAAAAACGGGGCAAAAATTATTTTTAAAAAAAGTAAAATAAAAAATTAAGAAATAAAAAATTAATAAATATGATTAATAAGATTGTCCAAATATGGAAGGCCGAAGATTTAAGGAAGGATATTTTTTTTGTATTAAGCATGCTAGTTATTTTTCGTTTGGCCGCTCATATTCCAATTCCCGGCATTGATGTCACGGCACTACGCGAGTATTTCGCCTCTAATCAAATATTAGGCCTTCTCAATATTTTTTCCGGCGGAGGAATGCAGAATTTTTCCATTGTTATGATGGGAGTAGCGCCTTATATTACTTCTTCAATTATTTTTCAGTTATTAGCCATGATAGTGCCTAAGCTGGAAGAAATGCAAAAAGAAGAGCAGGGCAGGCAAAGAATCAACGTTTGGACTCGCTGGCTAACAGTTCCTTTGGCCATTCTCCAGTCATTTGGAATGATTACCATATTAAGAAGCCAATCGCAATATCAGATTTTAAGCGATGTTACGCCTTTTAATTATATTTCTATGTTAATTATCATCACCACCGGTACAATTTTTTTAATGTGGATTGGCGAATTAATTTCAGAAAAAAAGATTGGCAATGGCATATCCTTATTGATTTTTGCTGGCATTATCTCCAGTTTGCCCCAAGCAGTCATGCAGGTGGTGGCTACATTCGATCAAACTCAGCTATTTTTGATGATTGGTTTTGCTATCATAGCTTTAATTACCATTGTGGGCGTAGTGGTGATTACCGAAGGCCAGCGCAATGTGCCGGTTCAATATGCCAGGCAAGTAAGGGGCAACAGAATGTACGGGGGAACCAGCACCCATCTTCCTTTAAGAGTGAATATGGCCGGAGTAATTCCTATTATTTTTGCCATTTCCGTGGTATTATTTCCGTCAATGATCGCCCAGTTTTTTATGCAAGCTAAAACCGCCTGGATCGCGTCCGCGGCCGAGTGGGTAATCAGGGCTTTTCAAAACCAGCTTTTTTATGGAATAATTTATTTTCTAATGGTGTTTGCTTTTACTTATTTTTATACAGAAGTAATTTTTCATCCTACGCAGATTGCCGAAAATTTACAGAAACAAGGCGGTTTTATTCCAGGAATCAGGCCAGGAAGGCATACTAGTGAATATTTAGCTAACACTATACATAAGATTATATTTGTTGGCGCTTTATTTTTGGCCATTATAGCCATTCTTCCTTTAATAATGCGCTATTTTACCGGCATTCAATCTTTGGCGATAGGCGGAACCAGTTTATTAATTGTGGTGGCGGTTGTGATTGAAACCGTCAAGCAGATTGAATCTCAGCTTACTATGAGAAAATACGAGGGAAATTAGAAAATAAAAAAATAAAAAGCAGGGATTGGAATTCTCTTTTATATAAATTAGGGGGTTTTTTATTTAAAAATAGAATTGTGTTATAATAATGTAGTGATTATTAATAAATATAATCAGAATAAAGTTTAAAAAATATGCCATATGATGATTATAAAAAATCCCAGCCCGAAGAGGAAAAAATAAAAAAAATTTTTAGATCTTATGATAGGATTGGTGGAATAGATTTTAGCAGAAATTTAACCAAGCTGCCTTTTGGCGAGAAAATAAAAGTAAAAAATTTTATGAAGAATAAATTTGCCGGCGGAATAGAATTATCCCATAGCCAGATTTTAAAAGAAATAAAAGAAAAATTTGGCCCCCAAACTGAAAAAAAAGTTAAAGATTCTTTAACTAAAATAAAAAAGGGCTTAACCGAAGGGCAGAAAGAGCGAAATATAAAAGCTTTAAGGCGGGAAATTTTAATGGAAGAGGATGAAGATTTAGCCAATGAACTGATTAAAGGCCGGGCGGAAAAATCAGATAGAGGCGGCCGGGCGAAACAAAGAATAGATGATAAAGTAAATGAATTATTTGGAAAGCCGAAAGAATTAGAAAAAAAATCCAATAAAAAAGGCTCCTCAATCGGGCTTGGCGAGAAAAATGAAAAATTATGCAGTGATGAACCGCCGGCTTCTCCTAAAGTAAGATTATAATGTAATTTTAGTAATGAAGTCATCGCGACTTAACGTTTAGTATGTTAAAATAAAATATTTTATGGAAAAGATATATTTAATTTTTTTGGGGCCGCCCGGCTCTGGCAAAGGAACACAGGCGCAAATGTTATCAGCTAAAGCCAAACTGCCGATTATATCAACCGGAGAATTGTTGCGCCATGAACAGGAAAAAAATACCAACAAGGGTAAAATGATCAAGGAAATAATAGTTAAAGGCAAATTAGTTTCAAATAAAATTGTTGAAGCCATAATTAATAAGCGGTTAACCGCTAAAGACGCGAATAAGGGCATGATATTCGACGGTTTTCCGCGCAATAAAAATCAATTACGTCATTTAACCGGAAAGCTGGGTAAAAATAATGTTTATGCTATTTTAGTAGATGTCAGCGATAAAGAAGTAAAGAGGAGATTAGGCGGAAGAAGAATGTGCGCTTGCGGGGCGACTTATCACTTAAAATATAATCCGCCTCAAAAAAGTGGAATTTGCGATTTATGCCGGGGAAAATTATTTATTAGAAACGATGATCGGCCGAAGGTGATAGCGGATAGGTTAAAATTATATCACCAGCAAAGCGAACCGCTAATTGATTATTGGTTAAAATCTAAAAGATTAATTAAAATTAATGGCGGACAGAATATTAGCCGAGTGCGAAAGGATATTGAAAAAAAAATAAGAAATTTAGGAATAAAATTGTAATTATGATTATAATTAAAAGCGGCCAAGAAATAGAAATATTAAGACAAGGCGGAAAAATATTAGCTGGTATTTTAAAAGAAATTAAATATATTATTAAACCCGGGGCAACTACGGGAGATTTAGAAAATTTAGCTTGTAAATTAATAAGCCAAGCTGGAGGCCGTCCGTCCTTTAAGAATTATAGAGGCAAAGAGGAGGCAAAACCTTTTCCCACCTCTCTTTGCACTTCAATTAATAATGAAGTTGTTCATGCTCCCGCCCTGCCTTCCCGCCAGCTTGAATCAGGCGATATAATCGGCCTGGATATTGGCATGGAGTATCCTTACAAATCAGGCAAGAAAGGATATTTTACTGATATGGCCGAAACTATTGCCGTCGGAAAAATTTCTAAGCAAACAGAAAAATTATTAAAGGCAACTAAAGAATCATTAAGATTAGCCATAGAAAATGCAAAACCAGGTAATACTTTAAATGATATTGGTGGTACAATTCAAAAATATATTGAAGCAAACGGATTTTCCGTAGTGCGTGATTTGGTCGGCCATGGCGTCGGCAAGGAGGTTCATGAAGACCCGCCGGTGCCGAATTATATTATTAAAGACGAGAATAAAAATATTTTATTAAAACCAGGCATGGTTATAGCCATAGAACCGATGGTGAATATTGGTTCAAGCGAAATAAAAGTCGCTAGCGACGGTTTAACTATATTAACAAAAGATAATTCATTAAGCGCTCATTTTGAACATTCGCTGGCTATTACCAAAAACGGAAATATAGTGCTTACAAGCGTATAAAATGGAAAATACAAAATTATTAATTAAATATTTAGGCATTGATTGGGGGAAAGCGCGCATTGGCCTGGCGGTCGGCGATAATGTTGTTAAAATCGCCACTCCCTTAAAGGTCGTCGGCAGTATTGGTGGAATTTTACAGGTAATTAAAGAAGAGGAGATTAATAAAATAATTTTAGGAATGCCAATTAAAATGCAAAAATCAAAAATTAAAATGCAAAATGAATTTATCAATTTTTTAAGAATTATAAAAAATAAGGTAAATATTCCTATACATTTATTTGATGAAAGACTGACTTCCAAGGCGGCTGATGCCTTAGCGGGGGACAAAAAAACAAAAGCTCCCAGGGATGCTTTGGCGGCAATGATAATTTTACAAAGTTATTTGGATAAAGTTTGTACTGTTGCAGAGTCAAAGCTACCTTCTGTGGATAATTAATATTATTTAAAGATAAAAATAAT
>PETS01000100.1:0-8680 GCA_002781265.1 Candidatus Falkowbacteria bacterium CG02_land_8_20_14_3_00_36_14
TTGGTGGAAGTTATTAATTAAATAATCTTCCCACCATACCACATGAGAGCGAAACCCCAAAGGTAACCCTAATTGCTGCAATTGTAACATAAAAAGTCAACTCAACTGTTAAACACTGTTATTTACAAATAGAAATCGGACTTTTTTGACAAATTTGGCGTCTTGTCATTGCGGCCTCAGAGCCGCAATCCAGGGTTAGTCCGCAGGATGATAAAATTAAAATATCTGGTTCAAAGGGCAAATATGCGCATTTTTCTCATGGATGCCGGGTCGGAGCCCGGCATAACAAAAAAAATGCGCTTTTTATTAAAAGTTCAATCAAAGTATTCCTAAGGAAGAGTTTGAGAAACCATTGGTTTTTCAAAATAATTAACTACCTTAAAGATACCTCGTAGCTCTGTTGCGGGGTAATTCATTAGTCCAGTTTTAAATTTTTCCTAACACTATTCTATATTTTTAAACCTTTGAATACTTGCCCACGGCGATTAAACTGGCAAAAACATTTATTAAGCTAGCGACTAATAATTCCAATCCAAAAATTTTTATAAAATTATCCGTAAAATATGAAATAATATTAATATTATAGCCGATAAAAAACGCTTCTAAATATGGTTGTAAAATGGTTAAAAACGGATAAAAAATTAACAGAGTAGCTATTATTCCTATCAGGGCATAAACAATGCTGGAAATAAGATAGGGAGAGCGGATAAACCAGTTTGAAGCTCCGACTAATTTCATAATGCCAATCTCTTTTCGATGCGTATAAATTACCACTCTAATGGCATTATAAACAACTAAAAGGGCTATCAAAACAAAAATGGAACTGACAAAAATGCCGGCTTCCTTTACTTTATACGATATGGCGTTAATTTTTTCTAAAATTATTTTATGGTCGTCAAAATTGCGCGATTCAATGATTTCATTGTTAATAGCGCTTAATTCCGCAATTATTTCTTCATATTTATCTACATCGACCGGCTTGATAGTCAAACTGGGCGTCAAAGGATTGCCGCCGATTTCGCGAAGCGCTTGCAATATTTCCGGATTATTTCTATGATTATTTTTAAAATTATCCATAGCCTCGTTCTGAGAAATATATTTTACTTCCTTTATCTGTTCTAAATTACTTATTTTAGCTTTGAGCGCAAAAATTTTGCTTTCTTCCGCTTCCGGCTTGATATATAAAACCACGTCAATTTTTTCTTTAACTGATTCCACGGCCGCCTGACTGATTTCATTAACAACTAAAAGCAAATTAACCGTGAATAAGGCCAGGACAATAATGGTAATTGTAACTATTGACAGCCAAATATTACGGCCAATGTCCTGCAAGCTGAATTTTAAAACTCTTAAAAATGATAAAATAATCATAAATAAAATTAAAAATTATAATATATATTTGCCCACGGCTTGATCGCCGACAATTATTCCGTTTTCTATCGTAATCACCCTTTTTTTAAGCTTGTTAACTATATCGCGGTTATGGGTGACCAAAACTACAGTGGTGCCGAATTTATTAATTTTTAATAAAAGTTCTATGATTTCTTCGGCATTGATTGAATCTAAATTTCCGGTCGGCTCATCGGCTAATAGTATTTTCGGGCGATGGACTAAGGAACGGGCGATAGCCACTCTTTGCTGCTCGCCGCCAGATATTTCCTGCGGATAGCGGTGCACTTTGTCTTCTAAGCCGACAATTTTCATAACCTGGGGCACAATATAATTAATTTTTTTGGAAGTTTGGCCGCAAACCTGCAAAGCAAAAGACACGTTTTCCAATAATGTTTTTTTGGGCAATAATTTAAAATCCTGGAAGATAACGCCGATCTGCCTGCGTAAAATCGGAATTTCGCGCTGGCCGATATTGGTAATATCCCAGCCGCCGACAATTACCTTGCCTTGGTCAACTTTTTCTTCGCCGATAAGCGTTTTCACTATCGTGGTCTTGCCGGTGCCTGATTGGCCGACAATGGAAACAAATTCTCCCGGCTTAATATGCAAATTAACCATATTCAAAGCTTTAATGTCGGGCTTGTAAAATTTTGATATATTAAAAAGTTTTATCATAAAAATCAGTTAATTTATTTTTTTTAATCCGTATCTTATCAATTCTTCAGTTTCCAAAAAGCTTTGGTCGCGCGATTCTATGCCTAGAGTAATTACTATTATTTGCTGATTGTTTTTTGCTTTAACTCTGGTCATCAAGCAATAACCGGCTTCATGCAAATAGCCGGTTTTTGAACCGGTTATATTATAATGGCTGGCGCTTAATAATTTATTGGTATTTTTTAATGTATGCGGTTTATTATTATTTAAAGTATAAAATTTATATTGCGCCATAGCACTGGCTTTAGCTATCAGCGGATGTTTTAACGCCTCTCTGGTTATTATAGCATAATCCATAGCCGAACTCACGTTTTCAGGCGAAAGTCCGGTCGGTTCCATGAATTTTGTTGAAGAAGCCCCCCAGCTAGCGGCCAGGTCGTTCATTTTATTTATAAATTCATTTCTATTAAGGCCGCTTACGCGCGCTAATGTTTCAATCGTGTTGTTAGCCGAGCCAACCAAGGAAGCATAAAGCAAATTTTCTATTGTTAAAGTATCGCCGTCGTTTAAATGTAAAATCGCCGCTTCCCATCTATAATCCACGTAATTATAATTATATTCTTCATCTTTAACGCTATAGGAAACAATCCTATTTAAACTGGGCTTGGTATCAAAAAATACTTTTACGGCGACTAATTTAGTCAAACTGGCCAGGGGCAGGGTGGATGTGGAATTTTTAGAAAAAATAATTTCATTATTATCTTCATTATAAATAATTGCCGATTTAGCAGTTATTGCCGGCAGAATATTAGCGCCGGTATCAGCTATATGTAAAATTTTACCGCCAATGTCCGGTTCAATATATAATGGCTCAATTTTTACATTAATAATACCCGAACCAAGGGTTGAAATTTTGGCAAAAGCTACTTTATCCAGATCAATTACTCTGCCCGGATGCAAGTTTCTATCCGGACCGTAATCATTAATGGCGACATCAATAAATTTATTATTATCTATATTATAAACTCTTAATTTTGAACCCTCGGGAAAATCCGGAGAAGCGGCAAAATTTCCGCGCTTATATCCGTACCAGCTGGCTTGGCCGATGGTTAAAATATCTTCATTGGCAAAAACTGCTATCCGGGCGTATGGCAGATGAATCAGGGACCGGACAAAAAGTTCATCCGGAAAATCCTTAGTCGGCAATGGACGCCAGGTATTGTAATTTTTATCAAAAAAATAAACTTGCTTGTAATTATTTGATTTTTTATCGTATTTAAATTGGATGTAAAACGGCCGGTTATTATCATAAGCGTTTTTATTTTTAAACTCAAACTGGTAAATAGGACTTATTTTGTCCAATTGCCAGGGCATATCCATAGCTTCGTCAATGGCTATTACGTCTACGCCAGTACCTTCGCTCAATATTCCCGGCACCAATGATAATTTTAAGGCATTAGCAAAGGCGCTGACCGTATATCCCTTGGCAATGGTCATTTGGTCTAAATTAATATGATATTCGTTATTTTTACCATTAATTTCGGAATTGGGGATAATGACTTCCTGCGCATAAACAAAACCACTAAGTAGCATTAAACTTAGTGATAAGGCAAGAATAATTTTATAATTTCTTTTCCCCATTTGACTATATTATTATACAACAATATAATTATAACATAAAAAAATAATTTATCATACGCGGGATTAGTACAATGGCAGTACATCTGCTTCCCAAGCAGGAAACGCGAGTCCGATTCTCGTATCCCGCTCCAAAAAATCAAGCCGAGATAGCTCAGCCGGTAGACCTGCCCGCCAGTCGCTTAGTGCCGATGTAGCTCAATTGGTAGACCTGCCCGCCATCGCCTAAGCCCCTTTAGCTCAATTGGTAGAGCAATCCCTTCGTAAGGGAGAGGTTATCGGTTCAATTCCGGTAAGGGGCTCAGGCATAGGCAGGCGGGGCAATGCTTTCGTAAAGCAGAGGTAGTGGGTTCGAATCCCACCATCGGCTCAAGGCGCTTGGTAAGCGGGGCAATCCCTTTCCGCCAGAGGCGGATAAACTCCAGCGAGAGGTTATCGGTTCCTTGCCTGCCGGCAGGCAAGGATTCCCTCCATCGGCTCTAAATAAATAATTCCGGAAATAAATTTCGGAATTATTTTTATTATTCAAAAATAATACTTAATCAACCAAACTCCACACTTTGATGCTGCTTAATTTTTCCGCTAAATAATCATCTAAAGTTTTAGCTTTGATAAAGATTGATTGTAATTTATATGAATAAGCGTTTTCATTTAACAAATTAATAATATACAGGCCTTGCCCGAAAGGAATAACTTCGCTGATTCCGCCGAGCTTTAAAATTTCTACTTGCCGGCCGAATATCTTCATCGCTTCATCTTTATTGATATAATCTTTGCTAATAAACTCATCGCCGTATTTTTCGCCGATTTCCTTAAAATCCTGGCCGGAAGAGATTAATTGGTTGATTTTATCTATTCTTGATATAGCCACCTTATTAATTTTCTTATCTAAAATAATATTTTTATTCAGTTCTTCCTTAAAGACGCCATATAATCCTTTATTTTCTCCAATCCTTATATTATATTGGCCGGCTAAATCTTTTAATATCAATTCTCTAATTAATGATAATTTAAAATTATTTAAATCCCCTTCATTCTGAATGCTTTTTTTTACTTTATTAAAACTATCATGATAATTGTAATAATCTATAAATCCTATTTTTGATATTAAGGCCGGCACGGGAATATAGGCGGCTACTTTCCTAAAATATTTATTGTCAATATTAAAATTCAAAAGGCTCATGGCGAATAAGAAGTATATTACCGCGAATATTATAATTAAAATAATTAAAGTATAAAAAAACTTTTTCAAATATTTTTTATAATCTATATTTCTGGAGGACTTTTTATGCTTCAAGCCGTCTTCTTTCTGCTCTCTGCCGGAAGGCTTTTTAACTACTGACAATTTTTTCGCAACTTTTTTTTTCGGCTGTTTCTTAACTGCTGGTTTTAATTTATTATTAATTATATTTGTTTTATTTGCTTCATTTTTTATTAATTCTTTATCTTCCGGCTGCGCGATTAAATTTTTTTGCTCTTTAATGCTATTATTTATATTTAACTTTTCACTCTGCTCCATCTGGGAAAGGCCGTCTATCTTTTTCGCGGCGGTAATATTTTTTTCTATCGCCCTTTTTCCCGATGTTAAATAAGATAAAACATTTTTTTTCTTTGTTTCATGATTATTAATATAATCTAATACAATTTTTCTGGATTTATCTATTTCATCCTTATTTAATTTTTTGATACCATCAAGATTCTTATTGTCCATATTAATATAAAATTGCCGTTAATATAAAATTGCGGCAATTTAATTATTATTAAAAAAATACATCCGCCACCGCTCGGGGTTTGTTATTTTCTTTGGCAATGTATTATTATTTAGTCCGGGAATATTATAAATTGTTTTTCCGGAATTATCCGCCTGGACTGGCCCGCTTCCATTATTTAAGCCAATATTATCTGATTCGTTATTATCTTTAATCACCGCCACTTCCTCCCCTTCTTTTTTTAAGCCAAAATTAAGCCTGGCTTGCTCTTCCACGAATTGATCTGACTGCAGATAATCCAATAATTTGCTTAATTCTGTATTTTTTTCCTCAATGGCCTTAATCTCATACTTAAGTTCTTTTACTTCCTTATTAATTTGATAACGCTGCCTGTTATTTTTAATTATCGGAAAACTTATTAAAACAATAGCCGCTAGAGCAAAAAACGCAAAGGTGATCCGATTGAATATAATTTTTTTAAGCATTTGTTTATTCCTATTTATATAATAACATAATAATGCCTTTATTTGAATATCTAGAAGTTATTTTATTATATTAATGAAGCCGGCTGGATGTCTTTTATGGGCCGATGGGCAAAGAAATATTTTACGGCTTCAATCATTATGATATTAATAATTCCTGCCGACAATATTATCATCCAGCTGTAAAATCCCAAGGAAGCGGTTGATAGTATATTCTGCAACAAAGGCAGATAAATAGCGGCTATTAATAATAAAAAACTAGTAAAAACAGATATAAGCAAATAAGCATTGGAAAAGGGATTTATTTTCCATATCGGCTTTTCTAGACTGCGCAAACTGAATATATACATTAGTGATTTTATGCCTATAATGGCAAAGATAAGGGTTCTGATGTAATTTATATCATAAGATAATTTAATTAATACATAAAAAATTACTAAAACAAATAAATCGCGCATGATACTGACGGAAAAAATAATTGTTTTCATTTCCGTATTTAATATCGGCTCATGCTTCTTCATCGGCTTTTTTCTCATAATATTATCATCACCTTTTTCAAAAGCTAATGAAAAATTTGGCAAGCCGTCATTAATAATATTAATCCATAAAATCTGCACCGGTATCAAGGCCAGAGGGGCTCCCATTAAAATTGAGCCGATTATTATAATAACTTCGGAGAAACTGTCGGATATTAAATAGGTAATTACTTTGCGGATATTATTAAATATTATTCTGCCTTCATAAATGGCTGATACGATAGTTTTAAAATTATTGTCCAATAAAACAATGTCTGATGCTTCTTTGGCAATATCCGTGCCCGCGCCTAAAGATATGCCTATATCGGCCTGTTTTAAAGCCGGCGAATCATTAATCCCGTCTCCAGTCATAGCTACCACCTCTCCCCGCGCCTGCAAAGCCCGGACAATGCGAAGCTTATGGTGGGGGCTGACTCGGGCATAAATTTCTATCTTTTTAACTTTTTGCTCCAATTCTTTATCGTCAATCTTATCTAAATACTCGCCGGTTATTATATTTTCTGATTTTACTTTAATGCCCGCCTCTTCCGCAATGGCTTTAGCTGTTAATTGATGATCGCCGGTAATTATAATCAATTTTATGCCTGCTTCTTGGCAAATTTTTATAGTTTCTTTGGCTTCGGGCCGCAAAGGGTCTTTTAAAGCGATAAAACCGATAAAGGTTAAATTATTATCTATTTTATTCCAATCATCGCCTCGCAATTGATAAGCTTCGTTTTCATCTTTAAACCCAAGCTCATTTAAATTTTTGAATTCCCGCGTGGCTACGGCAATAACCCGCAAGCCTTTATTGGTTAAATTTTTATAACTATCATTAAGCTTGTCCCGATCTTCTTCGGCAATATTTATAATCCTACCCTGATGGAAAAATTTTATTGATTTGCCCAATATTATTTCCGGAGCGCCTTTTTCATATAAAATATATTTATATAAATTATTTTTTTCTTTAAGATCGGAAATATTTTTATGTAAACTGATCATATATTTTAACTCGCTGGTGAAAGGAAGCTCATTGATTTTCGGCTCAATTTGCAGAAGCTTTTCCTTATTCAATCCTGATTGGATAGCGGCGGAAAGCAAAGCCGCTTCCGTGGGCTCGCCAATAATCCGCCAGTTGCCTAATTCATCGTTTGGATTTTCAATTGACGCTTCGTTCACCATCATGGCGGTTTGCAGGGCCAAGCTAACCGCTTTGGCTTCAACCATTTCCTGCCTTGATCCCGGGGTTTTAATTTCAAATTCCTTTTCACCGATAATTATATGAGCGACATGCATTTCACCGATGGTTAAAGTGCCGGTTTTATCGGTGCAAATTACCGTGGTTGAGCCGAGAGTTTCCGCCGCCACTAATTTTCTAGTTAGGGCTTTCTTTTTTAATATTCTTTTCATTCCCATTACTAATATAAAGGTAATGGCGACTATCAGCCCTTCCGGTATTGAGGAAACTGCTAAAGAAATCCCGATTTTAATCATTTCCAAAATACTTCTTTTTTGGAATATGCCTATTACCGCCACAAAAATTGAGATTAAAGAAAAAATTATAGCCAATAAATTAGAAAATCTCCCCAATCTCAACTGCAAGGGAGTTTTTTCCTCTTTAGCGCTTTTTACCATTTCCGCGATCTTCCCGATTTCAGTTTCTTGCCCAATGGCGGTAACTACGGCTTTGCCTAAGCCCTTGACGGCGATAGTGCCGGCAAAAACCATATTTTTCCGGTCCGCGATGCTCGCTCCCTTTTTGACAATATTTATATTCTTTTCCGATGGAATAGATTCTCCGGTTAAGGAAGCTTCATTTACTGATAAATTTTCTTCTTCCCAAAGGCGGGCGTCCGCCGGTATTCTGTTGCCGCTTTTGATAATTATAATATCGCCGATGGTTATCTGCCGGCTGTCAATGGCAATTTTTTTTCCATCCCGCCATACTATTGATTTTAATTCCACCAATCGCTTCAACCGGGCTAAAGCGTCATTGGCTTTGCTCTCTTGGAAATAGCCGATTATAGTGTTAATCGCCACGGCGCCCAAAATTACAATCATATCAGTGTATTCGCGCAGCCATAAGGAAATAAAACCGAATATTAATAAAATATATATTAACGGGCTTTTAAACTGGCTGATAAAAATGCTGAATTTTCCTAACGGCTTTTCCTTAGGCAATTCATTGTACCCATATTTTTTAATCCGTTTTTGCGCTTCATCTTCGGTCAAACCATTTACTGAAGATTTAAGCTCTTTCAAGCATGTTTCCGCTTTCAAGCTATGAAAA
>PETS01000100.1:8713-8855 GCA_002781265.1 Candidatus Falkowbacteria bacterium CG02_land_8_20_14_3_00_36_14
TTTATTTTTAAAATTATATTCTAATTATAACATAAAAGACATTTTTTTCATAAAAAAATAAACATTATTTAATTATTTATCAAACATTAGCTAATTATTATTAATATGGTAAATTCAAGGTTTAACTGCACCACTTTCAATA
>PETS01000094.1 GCA_002781265.1 Candidatus Falkowbacteria bacterium CG02_land_8_20_14_3_00_36_14
ACATCTTATTTAATTTTATACACTGTTAATCCTAAATTAGTGCAGTTTGAGCCGATAAATATTGCTAAAGTGAAGGATAAAAGTAATTGTAATATTAAACCTGACAATCCTACTTATATAACAGGTGATAAAAGATATTTATGCGCTGATATATTGGGAAGCAATTGGATAACTATATTTGATAAAAATATTTGTGCAAAAAATATATTTGAACCTAATTTTAATCAAACTTTTAGAACATTGTGCTGCCAACAAGTAACTGCTACAGCAACTACTACAGTACCTACTAATAATTACAAATGGGCAGAACAGCAAACAACTTGTGAAGAATTATACGGAAAGGGAAATTGTGAAGAAACTGATAATTCTAAATGCGGAAATAATTTGGGTTCAAATAGTATTTGTTGCTGGCATCAGTAGTAATTATTATATATTACTTATTAAATAAATAACCCTGCCGCAAGCGGACGGGGTATTATACAGACACCCCCCCCCTGTCATTGCGAGGAGCGACAGCGACGAAGCAATCTCATAAATCGCTCTAAATGAGATTGCTTCGCTCCGCCCGCAGTGACAATAAAATAATATGATTCGCTTTACCAAATACGCCGAGCAAAAATTTGATATCTTAAACAAGCATAAAGTTTTTATTACCCGCGAACAAGTGGAAGACGCTGTTAATTTGCCTGAAAAGTTAGAGAAAAAAAACAAATATCTGCTGGCCCGAAAAGAAGGGGTTAAGGTAATTTATAAAAAAGAAAGTGAGATAATAAATATTATCACGTTTTACCCGGTAAAAAATTAGAATAATGAATTACGAAGCATGAATAATGAATAATAAAAAAATAAAATTATAAATAATATTCAGTATAAACTTAATTCATAATTCATAATTCACTATTCAAACATATGATCTACGACCATGAAGCCAATATAATATGCCTGGAAGTCGCCAAGGGGAAAATTCATAATGCCAAAGAATTCGGTAATTTTATAATCCATATATCAAAAGCCGGCAAGCCGATACTGATAGAAATATTAGATGGGTCAAAATTCATCGGGCAGATGGATAAAGTTAAAAAAATAAAAAAATTCAGCGAAGAAATAGCAACTGCTAGCTAAATTAGAATAATGAATCATGAAGCATGAATAATATAAAAAATTACTAATTCATTATTCATAATTCATTATTCAAAAAAAATTATAAATTATCACCGCCTCTGCGGGATCCCGCCCTCTAATAAATAATATAAGTGGCGGGAAAAATTTAATATATGCCTACAAAAATAATCACTAAATTAAAAACAAAACAAATGCTCTCCCCCGGCCACCGCGCTTGCGCCGGCTGCGGCCAGATGATTGCGGCCCGCACGGTCGCCCAAACGCTGGGGCCTGATACTATAATCGCCAATGCCACTGGCTGTCTGGAAGTCACCACCACTCCTTATCCGGAAAGCTCGTGGGGCATGCCCTGGATACATTCCCTATTTGAAAACGCGGCCGCCATCGGCTCGGGAATTAAAACGGCTCTTAATTATAAAAAAAATAACCATACCAAAGTCGTTGTCCAAGGCGGGGACGGAGCCACTTTTGACATCGGCCTGGGGCTGATATCGGGGATGTGGGAAAGGCAAGAAGACATTCTTTATATCTGTTATGATACCGAGGCGTATTCCAACACCGGCATTCAGGCATCCGGCGCCACCCCTTGGGCGGCCAATACCACCACCACTCCGGCCGGCAAAGGTCCGGCTATAGAAGCCATCGGCTCGCAGCAAAGAAAAAAAGACATGATTGCCATCGCTCTGGCCCATGGCCTGCCTTACGTGGCTCAAACCACGGCCGGCTTTCCTGATGATATAGTTAAAAGAGTCAAGAAAGCTTTAAGCATGCGAGGCCCGTCCTATATCCAAATCCTTACTCCATGCATTCCGGGCTGGAGCATTCATTCCAGCTTGGCGATAAAAATGGGAAAATTAGCGGCGCAAACCGGACTTTATCCCATACTGGAATATGTTAACGGCCGGCTCGCTGATAAATTAAAAGTGCCTAAGCAAAAAATAAAAGTTGAAAAATATTTAGAGCCGCAAGGTCGGTTTAAGCATCTTTTCAATTCAGCGATCGGCAAAGAACAAATTAAGCATATTCAGCGGGAAGCGAATAAAAATATTTTAAAGTATGGATTATAATATTTATTATCATACAAAAAAGACGCTTAAATTAAACGTCTTTTTTAATAAAAATTATATATTATTTATTATATTGTTTTCTATTATAGCCAGTACCGGCCGGAATCAAACGGCCGATAATCACATTCTCTTTCAGGCCTCTTAAATAATCAATTTTACCCATGATGGCCGCATCTATTAACACTCTAGCTGTCTCTTGGAAAGAGGAAGCGGACAAAAAGCTGTCTGTAGTCAAAGACGCTTTGGAAATCCCTAATAATAATACTTCCCCTTTTGCCTCTTTTTTCTTATCTCTCTTGGCCGCCTCATTAGCCAGATTAAAAACCGCTCTTTCAATTATTTCTCCCGGCAGCAAATCCGTATCGCCGGAGTCAATTATATAAATCCTAAAAAACATCTGCCTGGCTATGATTTCAATATGCTTGTCATTTAATGGCTGCCCTTGCGAAGAATAGACATATTGAATTTCTTTTATTATATATTTTTGAGTGGCTGATTTTCCCCTTAATATGTATAATTGCTGCAAATCAACGCTACCTTCAGTCAATTGGTCTCCCTTTTTTACCATATCTTTATCCTTAACCCAGATATTAAATCCTTTGGGAACAACATATTCCCTTATTTTTTCCGAAGCCACCACAACTTTAATGCATTTATCTTCGATTTTAACCACTCCACCTCTCTCGGTTTTAATAATTTTGTTGCCTATGGAAAAAAGTTTTATTTTATCGCTTACCTTGCTTCCATTTTTTACCAATATTTTGGGTTTTAGATTTTTATTGTATTTATTTTTTTCATCCAAACGGCTATCTTTCGTATTTTCAATAAAATAATATTTATCTACCTCCGTGCCTTCGTAATATATTTTGATTATTTTAGTTTGAGCATTGCTGACTAATATTTTACCATTCTCGCCCATAATAGTTTTCTGGGAAGTTTCTATTCCGACCCGGCCGTCAACATCGGTTATAAAAGCCTTCCTTTTCGGCGGCCTAGCTTCAAATATTTCTTCAACCCGAGGCAAACCCTGGGTAATATCTTCTGAACCGGCTACACCGCCGGTATGAAAAGTTCTCATAGTTAACTGAGTGCCTGGTTCGCCGATTGATTGGGCGGCAATAATGCCTACGGCTGTGCCTATTTCCACCGGATGATTATGACCTAAATCATAACCATAGCATTTAACGCAAACTCCCCTATTAAGCTGGCAAGAAAGCACCGATCTGATATGAGCGGCGTCTATTTTCTCGTTAACTATTTTTTCGGCTATGTTTTCGGTGATTAATTCTCCTTTTTTCACAAGCAGTTTTCCTTTGGAATTCTTTAAATCTTCGGCCAAATAGCGCCCCATTATTCTTTTTATAAAATCATATCCCATGTCATCGCTTTCTTTTTTAGTGATCATTAAGCCCTTGGTATCGCCACAATCCTGCTTGGTTACGATCACATCCTGGGAAACATCAACTAAACGCCTGGTCAAATAACCGGCATTAGCCGTTCTTAAAGCGGTGTCGGATAAGCCCTTTCGGGTGGCGTGGGTGGAAATAAAATACTCCAATACGTCAAAACCATTTTTAAAATTTCCTTTGACCGGCAATTCAATAATATCCCCGGATGGAGAAGTAACTAAGCCTTTCATACCCAATACCTGCGTCAACTGGGTCCATGATCCGCGGGCGCCGGATTCAATCATGGAATAAATAGGCCCTTCAATCGGCAAATTGGCTTTACATATTTCCATTACTTTTTCTTTGACCTCGGTCCATAATTCAATAACCTTGCTGTAGCGCTCGCTATCCGTTAACAGGCCTTCTTCATATTGCTCATGAATTTTTTCCACCATCTCTCCGGCATTCTCAATTAATTTATCTTTAGCCATAAAGTCCGGCAAGTCGCTCATTCCCCAGGAAAGGCCGCTCTTAGTAATATAATAAAAACTTTGGTCTTTAAGCTCATCAACAAATTTTACCGTTCTTTCTTCGTTATAAAATCGTAAACAATTTTTAACTAAATTCCTTAAATATCCTTTATTAACAACTTCATTGACAAATCTTAATTTCCCAGGCACGATTTCATTGAAAATTATCCGGCCGGCCGTGGTCTTAATAATTCCTTTCCCGTATTCCTTCGTTAATTCCACCATTATTAATTTCCGCAAGCCGATTTTACCCAGCGCGTAGGCTAATTTAACTTCCATGGGAGAAGAAAAATATTTTAATTTTTCATCACCCGATTCTTTGCTGTTTTTTTCATCTTTCGGATCGGTGCTGGTTAAATAAAAACTCCCCCATACTATATCCTGTCCAGGAGCAACCACGGGATCGCCGGTGGCGGGCTTTAATAAATTATGCGATGACAACATAATATTTTTGGCCTCAGCCACCGCCTCCTTGGTTAAAGGCACATGCACCGCCATTTGGTCTCCGTCAAAATCCGCATTAAAAGCCGTGCATACCAAGGGATGGATTTGAATGGCTTTACCCTCAATTAAAATCGGCTGGAATGCTTGTATGCCCAGCCGATGCAGAGTAGGGGCGCGATTTAAAAAAACATAAGCCACTTTTATTATTTCTTCTAAAATATCCCATACTTTATCATGGCCGCCTTCAATATAACGCGAAGCGCTACGGACATTATGCACTATCTCTAAATTAATCAGCTTGCTTATTATAAAAGGCTTAAATAATTCCAGAGCCATTATTTTGGGCAGGCCGCATTGGTTTAATCTTAATCTAGGATTAACCACAATCACGCTCCGGCCGGAATAATCTATTCTTTTCCCCAATAAATTTTGCCTGAATCTGCCTTGTTTTCCTTTTAAAGAATCAGCCAAGGATTTTAATTGCCTTTTCTGCCCGGTTGAAGCCACCACCGTTTTTGAATGGCGGGATGAATTGTCAATTAAGGCGTCAACCGCTTCTTGCAGCATTCTTTTTTCGTTGCGGCATATCACTTCCGGCGCGTTTAATTCAATCAATTGCTTTAACCTATTATTGCGGTTTATCACCCGGCGGTATAAATCATTCAAATCAGAAGTGGCGAACCGGCCGCCGTCCAAAGCGACCATCGGCCTTAAATCAGGCGGGATTACCGGAATAATTGCCAACACCATCCATTCCGGCCTAATATTATTCGCATGCAAACTCTTGAATATTTTTAACCGGCGGATTATTTTATCTTTCTTGGAATCAATGGCGTCTACCAACTCTTCTTCCAATAGTTTAATAGTTTTGCCTAAATCAATTCTGGCTAATAATTTCCTAATCGCTTCCGCGCCGATCCCCGCCTCAAAAATATGGCCGTATTTCAAGCTTAAATTTTGATAAACATTCTCTGAAATAATAGTTAAGGGCTTCAATTCTTTTAATTCTTTTTGCGCTTGGGAAAAAGCATCATCTAAATTTTTAAGTTTTTCTTCTTTTACTTTAACCAAAGAATCTATTTCCTTGGTTAAAATATTGTCAATGTTATTACTATTGGCTTTCTTGGCTTGAATCATCTTGCCTTTTTTATTTTTTATTTCATTTATCTGCTGTCTGAATTCTGAATCTATGGATTTTTTCTTAGATTTGTATTCTTGCTTGATTTGATCATAAGTATCATTTTTTAAATCTTCATTTATATCGGTAATAATAAAACTGGCAAAATAAACAACTTTTTCCAAGGCCTGCATTGACAGCCCTAAAATTAAGCCTATCTTGGAAGATATGCCCCGTAAAAACCATATATGGGTTACCGGTGAAAGCAAGGTTATATGCCCCATGCGTTCGCGCCTGACCATGGAACGCGTTACTTCCACTCCGCACTTATCGCAGATTATTCCTTTATACCTGATCTTTTTATATTTTCCGCAATAACATTCCCAATCCTTTGACGGGCCAAATATTTTTTCGCAAAACAAGCCGTCTTTTTCCGGCTTCTGCGTCCGGTAATTTATAGTTTCCGGCCTAACAACTTCGCCATGAGACCATTTTAAAATTTCTTCCGGTGAAGCTAATTTTAATTTAATAGCATTAAAATCAGTTGTTTTTATTGGATTAAGCATAGTAAATTAGGTGTTAGTTGATTAGTTAATCAGGTAAGATATTTTGTATATTTCCCAACTAACTATTTAACTAATTAACTATTTAACTAATTAACTTTATATATTTATTTATTTTTCTTCTAATTTCATTTTTTAACTGCCTAACTAACTTTTTTTATATAATCTAATTTTTTTCAAATTCATCAACTTTTTTATCTTCTCCTATCAATTCAACGTCAAATCCCAATCCTTTTAATTCCCTGACTAAAACATTAAATGATTCAGGCACGTTTAATTTTGTTATGGGCTCTCCTTTAATAATTGATTCATAGGCCTTGCTCCGGCCCGGCACATCATCGGATTTAATAGTTAAAATTTCCTGCAGAGTATGCGCCGCTCCGTATGCCTCTAATGCCCAAACTTCCATTTCTCCAAATCTTTGTCCGCCAAATTGCGCTTTTCCGCCCAATGGCTGCTGAGTAATCAGCGAATAAGGCCCGATGGAACGCTGATGAATCTTATCTTCAACCATATGGTTTAACTTCATTATATATTTATAACCGACGGTTATCCGATTATCATAGGTTTCGCCGCTTTTACCGTCTACTAAATCTTGCTTACCGTCTGCTTTGTACCCGGCCTTTATTAATTCTTCCACTATGGTCTTTTCATTAATGCCGTTTAAGGGAGCGGTAACTATCTTATAATTAAGCTTTTTAGCCGCTAAGCCCAAATGCGTTTCCAATAACTGGCCTAGGTTCATTCTTGATATTACTCCCAGGGGGGAAAGAATAATGTCAATTGGAGTGCCGTCTTCCATAAAGGGCATATCTTCAAGCGGTACAATTTTAGAAACAACTCCTTTATTGCCATGCCGTCCGGCCATTTTATCTCCAATCTGAATCTTGCGCAGATTAGCCACTGATACTTGAATAGTTTGAATAACTCCAGCGCTTAATTTATCCCCTTCATCTCGGGAAAATATTTTTATATCTACCACTTTTCCATGTTCGCCATGCTCTAAATAAAGCGAGGAGTCGCGCACATCCTTGGCCTTTTCGCCAAAAATAGCGCGTAAAAGTTTTTCTTCGGCTGATAGCTCGGTTTCGCCTTTGGGAGTAATCTTGCCCACTAAAATATCTCTGGAAGAAACTTCAGCGCCAATTCTGACTATGCCACTTTCGTCCAAATCTTTCAGCTTTTCTTCTCCAATATTAGGAATATCATTAGTAACCAGCTCCGGGCCCAGTTTTGTATCCCTGATGTCAATTTTGTAATCCTCAATATGAATAGATGAATAAACATCGTCACGAACTAATCTTTCAGAAATAATGATAGCATCTTCGTAATTATACCCTTCCCAGGTCATAAAAGCGACTAAAATATTCTGGCCTAAAGCCAATTCGCCATTATCAATGGCCGAGGAATCAGTTAATACTTGGCGTTTTTTTATTTTATCTCCTTTATTGACTATCGGGCGCTGATTAATGCAGGTTGAAGCATTAGATCTTAAAAATTTAACTAAAGGATAAATTTTAATTTTTTCACTTTTATTTTCTTTAACAGCAATGCTGGCGCCGTCAATATTAACTATTTCACCGTCTTCTTCGGCTAATATAACATGGCCTGAATCTTCGGCCGCTCGCGCTTCAATGCCTGTCCCCACAATCGGCGATTCAGCTTTAATTAAAGGCACGGCCTGGCGCTGCATGTTCGTTCCCATTAAAGCTCTCTGGCCGTCATCATGTTCCATGAAAGGGATTAAAGCGGTGGCTACGGAAATAATTTGATGCGCGGCCACGCCGAAAAAATCAACTTTTACCACTTCTTCAGTATCCGGTTTCCCATATCTTCTCACTTCGCATTTATTCACTAAAAAATAACCGTCATTATCAATCGAAGTAACAGCCGAAGTGGTTATATATCTTTCTTCTTCAAAAGCGTCTAAATAAACAATTTCATCCGTAACTACCGGCTTAATCGGAATCAACGCGCCGGCAGCTAATTTATTTTTTAAATCTTTGGTATGTTTCTTATTAATAACCTCTCCGGCTTTAATAATTATGCCGGCCTTTTTGTCTTTTATGTCTTCTCGGGAGATTTTACCTTCCAGCTGTTTGGAATTAATATCAATATCATGCAGCACTTTTCTATAAGGCGTCTCAATGAAGCCATATTTATTCAATCGGGCATAACTGGCAAAATGGCCGACCAAGCCGATATTCGGCCCTTCTGGAGTGGCAATCGGACAAATGCGCCCGTAATGAGTAGTATGGACATCGCGCACGTCAAAACCGGCGCGCTCTCTGGTTAGTCCTCCCGGGCCCATGGCTGATAACCGGCGCTTATGCTCTAATTCCGCCAAAGGATTTGTTTGGTCCATGAACTGCGAAAGCTGGGAAGACATAAAAAATTCCCTGACGACGCCAATAACCGGCCGGGCGTTAATTAATTTGCCAGGGGTTAAATTAACCATTTCGGCCGTGCTCATCCTATCCTTGACTATTCTTTCCATTCTGGCCAATCCGACCCGGAATTTATTTTGGATTAATTCTCCAACGGCCCGAACGCGCCTGTTGCCCAAATGATCAATATCGTCTTCCAGCTCCTGAGTAACATTCAATCTTATTATCTCGCGGATAAT
>PETS01000135.1 GCA_002781265.1 Candidatus Falkowbacteria bacterium CG02_land_8_20_14_3_00_36_14
TCAACTTCGCACAGGGCTTCCCGCGCCTGCTGCACACTATAGCCAAGGGCAATTAAGGCGTCAATCTCATCTCCGCTAACTAAACCGGCTTTTTTATTAGCTCCTCTTACTAAATTAAGGGCATTAACCTTATCCCTTAATTCCAGAACAACCCGTTCCGCTGTCTTCCGGCCGATGCCTGATACCTTTATGAGTAGGCCTAAATCTCCTTGGCTGATTGAATCCTTAATTTCATCCACATCAACAATTGATAAAACGCCTAAAGCGGATTTAGGCCCGATGCCGGAAACAGATAATAATAATTCAAACATTTCCAATTCTTCCAAACCGCAGAAGCCATACAAATCCAAAGAATCTTCCCGCACATGCTGATGCGTATAAACTTCAATCTCCTGGCCAATATTCAAGTCGGCATAAAATGTCGGGCTGATAAATGCCTTATAGCCGACATCACTGGCCCTGATTATAATATATCCCTTGCCTTTATTTATAATTTTACCTCTCAAATATGAAATCATGTTAATTAATACTGTCATCCTGAAGCGAAGCGATAGGATCTCGTGGATGACGTTTAATAGTTTTAAGACGAGATTCTATCGCTTCGCTCCAGAATGACAATTTATTTTATTTTCCTTCTTATTACACTATACTCCGGAACATTTTTATCACTCTCTACTATAACAGTTTTGCCCTGCCCACCGTGGGCTTCATTAATTTCTTCTCTTGTTTTAACATCTAATAATTTATTTATTTTCATTTTTATTATATCATATTTCGGCATAACTATCTCTATATTATCTCCCACCTTAATACTATTATGAACTTTTATATAATTTAAAAACTTTTTACTTTTTACCTTAAACTTTTTGCTTTTTATAGCCTGCCCGCAAAATTCCCACTGGCTGATGTTGTGCGAATTTTCCAGATTTTGCGCCCATCGCCCTTGCCCGAAAATAAAACCTTCTGTATACCCCCGATTAAAAAGTTTCTCCTCCAGTTCTTTGTATAAAAAATTTATAACTTTATTTTTCTCCTGCGTACGGAATCCCGCCCGGCGGTAGTTGCTTTCTTGAATTATATCAATCGCCTTTCTGTAAGCGCCTACCACGCAAGCTAAATAATAAACGCTTTTTGCCCGGCCTTCAATTTTAAAAGAGCTTATGCCCGCGTCTGACAGCTTATCCAGCTTTTTTATCAAGCACAAATCCTGTGAATTTAAAATATAACTGCCGTGTTCTTCTTCCCCTAATTCCAACTGTTCGTCTCTGCCCTCCGGTTGAATAAAATAATTATATTTATTTTGCTTTCTTATTTTCTTGCTTTCTTGTTTTTTTATATAGTACTGCCACCGGCACGGCTGGATGCAATCGCCTAAATTGGCGCTGCGGCCGGTAAAATATTTGGATAAAAAACACCGGCCCGAATAAGCCATGCACATGGCGCCATGCACAAAGCTCTCTATTCCCAATTCTGGCGCCCTTTTACTTATCTCTTTTATTTCTTCCAAAGAAACTTCTCTCCCTAATATAATCCGGCTTACTCCCTGCTTCTGCCAGAATCTGGCCGACTGCCAATTAGTGCAATTGGCTTGGGTGCTTAAATGTATTTTTGCCTGCGGCCATAATTTTTTTATGGCCAGCAAAACTCCCGGGTCGGATACTACCAGTCCGTCGGGCTTTAAATTTTTAATTTTTCTGATATGCGCCGGCAATTTTTTCAAATGGCGGTTGTGGGCGATTATATTGATAGTTATATATATTTTTTTCTTTATGCCATGGGCGTAGGCAGCCGCTTTTTTCAAATCACTGATGGTAAAATTGTTTACACGTGCCCGCATGGAAAAATCCGGAATGCCGGCATAAACAGCATCCGCTCCGAAAACAAAAGCAGTTTTCATTTTTTCCAAATTCCCCGCCGGCGCGATTAATTCCGGTTTTTTGTTTATAGCCATAAATGGACTGAAATATA
>PETS01000053.1 GCA_002781265.1 Candidatus Falkowbacteria bacterium CG02_land_8_20_14_3_00_36_14
TTATGCTTATTATGCGTTAATATATAATGTTCTTTAATAAATAGCTGCCCTGCCGATATTTGCCCGGCTTAACCGGTTAAATATCGGAAGGGCAGCGCAAAAAACGCGCGAACTAGAACCGGAATTAGTCATCCGGGCCGCCCTTCTATAATAATTAATTTTATGTATAGAGCAATCACGGGGGCCTTCGCTTTTCTGTTGATAATTCTGGTTCTGCGCGCAGCCCTTCCGGGAATAGCTGATTTGATTATAGAGATCATCACCAAAACATTAAGTATGATTAATGACGGTCTTGATTTTGCAATTAATCAGCTACCCAAATAAAAAAAACGAGGTTTGAAATTTTCAGACCTCTTTTTTATTACTCCCTTAATAAAGGGGCCTGCCTACCGGTAGGCAGGGTTAAGGGGATTTTTAGTGCTTCGTCATGGAAAGTAAAAAGAAATATACAAAAAACAAAAAATTATATTTTTTTCATTTTTTTCTTTCGCCATTCCTTAATTTTTTTATGGTTGCCAGAAAGAAGCACGGGCGGAACTTTTAATTTTTTTATTTTATAACCAGGGGAAATTAACAGAGAAGCGGAAAAAACATTTGGCCGGGTGTATTGCGGATATTCTAAAAGGCCGGGAATGGAATGCGATTCGTCCAAGGCGCTGGTAGCATTACCCAATACTCCCGGAAGCAGGCGGGCAATGGAATCCACTATAGCCATGGCACCAATCTCTCCGCCGGTCAAGACATAGTCGCCGATGGAAATTTCTTCATCTACAAATTTTTTTACCCTCTCGTCAATTCCTTCATACCGGCCGCAGATTAATATAATATTATCCAGTTGGGAATATTTTTTAGCAGTGGGCTGGCTCCATCTTTTGCCTTTAGCGGATAATAATATAACTTTTGATTTTAAAATCTCCATATCCCCCTTTATCAATGAGGTTTTTGCGATGTGTTTCATGCTATGTGTTATACGCTGAAGCGCTTTATAAATTGGCTCCACTCTCATCACCATGCCGGCGCCGCCGCCATAGGGCGCATCATCAATCGTTTTATGCCTGCCATCGGCCCATTGGCGCAAGTCATGTATTTTAATTTTAATTAATTTATTCTTTTGTGCGCGTTTTATTATGCTCTCATTAAAATAAGAATCAAAAATATGAGGGAAAATTGTGATAATATTAAAAGTCATAAATTATATTTATATTATAAACAAAAAGCCACGAACTGGGTAGTTGTGGCCTTTTTGTTTTATGTGTTTTTTGATTTATATTTTTAAATCATCAACAGACGAAGTGTCGATGTCAGCTGAACCGCGAGCGGGTCTTCTTTGAGAACCTTCCGGTTCAAAGATTTTTAGATTTACCCGAGCGTTGTTTTGAGCGCCTACAATCCGCAGTAAAGTTCGAATGGCCTGGGCTGTCTGGCCTCTGCGGCCGATAATATAACCCATGTCTTCTTGGTTAATCTTTAAAGTCAAGAGAACGCCTCTTTCGTCAACGGTTCTCTCTACTTTCACATCATCTGGATGTGTAACGATGCTTTTAGTCACGAATTCCAAGAATTCCTGATCTCTGTTTTTTTCCGCCATAGTTTTTTCTGTTTCTTTCAAATTGATATTTTTTTAAAATAATCAAATTTAAAAGAGCTCTTAATTATTATTTTATATTTAATAACTATATCACAGTTAAGAAAATTAGTCAATATTTGTACTGTTGCATGTAAAGGCTATTTAGAAATGTCATACCATTGGGCAAAGTAGAAATGTCATACTTGCCTAATTTATCTATTTG
>PETS01000078.1 GCA_002781265.1 Candidatus Falkowbacteria bacterium CG02_land_8_20_14_3_00_36_14
TTCCGCTCCCCAGTTTACCAGTTCTATCCTGCCCGCCGGTAAATCCGGCGTTCCTTACAGCGGATTTATCTCCGCCGCCGATGCGGACGGAGATCCTATCACCTGGACTTGGTCTGCCCCCGGCCCCTGGCCGCAATGGCAGGCCACGCCTATACTAAGAGATCCGGTGCCGGCCAAAGCAGACACTAAGGAGGTTTATTCTCCCGGGGCTGGTCAAGACGGCGCTTACCAGATAACCGTCACCATTGACGACGGCCGGGGCCTGGGCAACAGCGTTATCACCAAGACTTTTACTATTAATGTGAGCAATTATCCGCCAGTAATTCCAATAATTAGCGATTTTAATTATACTGCCAGCGCAACAAATCCAATAAATTTTAGTTTTACCGCCACCGACAATCCACTTAACATTCCTCCGCTATTTCCTTTTATTGCTAAATTAATTTCTCCTCCTTTTTTACCGCCAGGTTTTTTATCATCTACATTACAGCTTCCTAATAGTTTTGTCTATGCCATAACCGGTAGTCCCAATGCATATCCAGCTAATACTTTCAATAATCCTACATTTATTAATCAACAAAACTATTTAGTTGATATAATTAATATTTTTAATGCCAAATCTATGGCTAATTTTAATATTAATATTATTAATCATCCACCCACTATTTCCACTCCTTTTCCCTGCTCTGCTACCGCAAGAATTAAAAATTATTATGCTTGTCAAATTTCCGCTTCTGATTCGGACGGAAATAATATAACATATAGTCTATCGGCTAATCCAGCTGGTTCTGGGTTAAATATAAATGGCAATACTGGTCTGATTTCCGGCATTTCGCCTTTATCAGCATCTGATATAATTTATACTTTAACAGTTATTACTACCGATGAGTATGGTTATTCCTCCTTACCCGCATCTTTTATATTAAATGTTCAGACCTATTGCGGTGATGGAATAGCCCAAATCTTAAATGGCGAGAAAACCGGAGGATTGACTAATAATGGCGATGAAGAATGCGATGACGGCAATGTTGTTAATAACGATGCTTGCCATAATAATTGTACTTGGTATATAAAAACATGGTTTACAAATAGTTTTAATATTGATGCGACTTTAACGAATAGAAGCGCCGTATCAGCTGTGTATGACGATGATCGAATAACAAATCAGGCAGCTAATGACGGCGGTAATAATTTAAAAGTATTCGGCATCATGGAAACGCCGTATATATGGGTTGTCAACTCAACTCATGATTTGATCGCCAAAATAAGAACTTTTATCGGGCCCCAAGTAACATCCGCGGGCATAAATTATTCTATAATTGAAAGTCGAGGTCAATATATTGGCAGTTATCCGGTAGGAGACAATCCTTCCAGAACCTCTGTAAACGCTGAAACCGGCGATGTTTGGGTAGCTAATAGAAATAGCTCTAATATAACCAAGCTGAACATTGACGGGACAGTAATTAAAACTTGCCCTACCGGCTCTGGACCTAGAGGCGTTGCTATAGAGCAAAACGGAGATGCATGGATTGCGAATGCAAACGATGGCACATTAGTTAAAATTCCAGGCGGTGATTATGACGGCAGTGGTACTGAAGATAATAGTGACTGCAATATTCTTGTTACAGCGTCTGTCGGCGGATTTCCGTATGGACTGGCTATGGATAGTAATAATGATATTTGGATATCAAATAGGGATGTCGCTACTAGCTCATGTATTTTTCAGCAGACTATCCAAAAATATAATACTCAAACAGGGGGTGTTACTAATTATGGTAGATGTACCCATACACTTGATCTTTATGGAATAACTGTGGATCTTAATGACAATGTCTGGGCAGCCAAGTATGTTGGCGATGCAAATTCCGGCGTTTACAAACTTGATGCAATTACAGGCATTATCAGCGAATATGTTTTTTCGCCAGCCATTTATCCGGTTAATACAATAGCTTCCAGGGGCGTTTCTATTGATACTAATGGCAGTATCTGGATGGCTGTTGACGGTCCGGGTAATTTAATTAAAATACCAGATCCTAATAATCCATTGCTTATAGGTCCTTATAACACCGGTGGAATAACACCTATCGGCGTAGCTGGGGATTCGGCTGGCCAGATTTGGACAATTAATTATACTTCGGCAAGCATAACTGCATTAGATTCGGGAGGCAATATTCTTGCGCCGACGCCGGTATTAACATATGATCCCTTAGATCTCCGTTATGCTTCTCCTCCGAATCCATATACATACAGCGATATGACCGGCTTGAATAGAGCTATGATTTTTAGAAGCGGAGTTTGGAAAGGTGATTTTAATTCCGGTTATTTGGGCCAGAAATGGGGAAATATCAGGTGGAAAGAAATTATTCCCAGCCCTAATCAAACGGTAACAGTAGAGGCTAGAGCCAGCGATAATTCGGCATTTGTAGGAGTTATATGGATCACAGTTGACCAAAGCGCTTCGCCACTGCCAAATACTTGGGATGCAATATCCTATTTAGATGCCAGAAAAACAGGGCAATATTTGCAGATTAGAATAATATTGCGATCCAGCACTAGGGGAATTACTCCGGTTGTTTGGGATTTAGAGATTTATTAAATATTGATATATGGTAAAAAATAAAAAAATATTAATTTTATTTTTAGGGCTAATATTATTTATTGTATTATTGATTTTTTTTCTATATTTTAAAAATAATAATAGTATAAACAAAAATGTTGATAAAAATAATGAAAATTATAATAACAAAGAATCTGAAAATTTGGGTAAAATAAATCAAGTATCTCCTTATAGTTATAAAGAAAATATTATTAGAGCGGCTATTGAGCAAAAAACCGCAGAATCTTGTTCACGACTGCTGTTCGGAGAAGATAAATTCGACTGTGTTTTTAGGGTGGCCATTGCGAACCGATCAGAAGAATTGTGCGTCGAGCTTAAGGGTTCAACTAGAGAAAAAGAATGTTATGATTATATACAATTAGAAAAAGTTAAATTAGAGAAAAATTTGCAAAGCTGTTTAAATTTAGATTTAAACAAAGAGACACAAATGGCCTGCTTGATAAATTATTTTAGCGACAAATTTGATATTAATATATGCAATAATTCATTTAATAATGACGAAGATTATAAGCTTTTATGTGAAAGCATAATAAACCATAATATAGCTATTAAGGAAAAAGATATAAAAATGTGTGATAAGATAGAGTTGGAAAATTATAAGGTAGATTGTTTGATAATTTTAAATAATCAGCCGAAAGACAGCGATGGGGATGGAATAAAAGATAGTCTTGAACTAATGTATGATACAAATCCTTATGATAAAGATACCGATAAGGACGGTTTAACAGATTTTGACGAAACAATGATATATTCAACAAATCCGAAAAATCCAGACACCGACGGCGACGGCTATAATGACCGCGATGAAGTCAAGAACGGCTACAATCCGAAAGGCGAAGGGAAATTAAAATAAACCCCATTAGAAAACTTTTCTAACGGGGTTAATCTCCAATTTTTCTCAGACTGTCTGAGAAAGGATTTCTTTTAACGGGGTAAATTAAAAATATGTTTACGCACAATTCCATCGCTTACGGCACGAAAATTTTAGCGGAAATCATCGGTCATGTTTTATATTTTCCGCTTTGGTGGTATTCAACCGGCTTGATGAGGCTTTTAAACAATTTAAGAAATTTTTTGTCTGACCGGGAGAAATCCTTAGCGCTTTTAATCTGGATAAAAAACATCGGCCGGCCGATGTACGGCCAATACGACTGGCAGGGGAGGATTATCAGTTTTTTTATGCGCTTGATCCAAATTATAATCAGGAGTTTTTTTATGTTGTTTTGGCTGGCTCTGGCCCTGGCCATATTAGGCCTGTGGGCGCTATTGCCGTTTATAGTTTTGTATAATATATATTGGCAATTATTTTATTAAGCAACAAGTATAATATATGGCAGGACAAGAATTAAAATCAAATATAGAGTATATTATCTGTTCGGTTTGCAATGGCTCGGGCAAGAACAAGCATGGGCTTGACTGCCCCGATTGCGCCGGCATGGGCCTGGGCGTTTTTTGGGAAGGCGCTTTTTATTATTGGGGGCCGAAATTGGGATTGGCGGTGATAAAATTAAGCCATTTAAAAAGAAAAATAAATATTATAGTAAATATCTGCTCTTTTCTCATCGGATTGGCCGGCCTCTTGGCCTTAGGGTGGTGGTTTTGGACAAACAACGGGTTAGCGGAATACGGGGGCGATATTGAAAAATTAGCTTTTTGGCGCGTAAAAAATTGGCTTATCTTATTTTTTTGGATAAGCATGATTTTCAGCCTGTTTGTTTTTTACCGATTAAGCGAAGAAGAAGTTTTAAAACAGAAAATAAAAAAATTAACTTATGAGTCAAGAAAGAGAATGGTCGCTTTGCCTAATAATTGGGATGAATTAAAAAAATATAATGCCAGAATAGACGTGTCTGCCGGCTATAGCGAAGAAGCTATGGCCGTAGTAGAAAAAGCCTATATTTTAGCCCAATCATTAAAGCATGGCCAAGTTGCCATTATGCATTTGTTTTATTCTTTATTCACGGATAAAACCGTGTTGGCTTTTTTTTCCAGATTAAATGTCAATAAAAAAGATCTGTTTAATATAATTAAAAACCGCATTACTGGAATCCAAGATAAAGGCAAGACCGAATTATCCCTATCTGTAAAAAAGGTTTTGATCGCCAGTTATATATTAGCTCTGAATTTAAAGCAAAATAAAGTTAAAGTTTTAAATTTAATATTACCCTGTAATTATCAGGATAAAGTATTGGCTGAAATTTTATATGATTTAGCCATAGACAATGATAAGATAATTAATTGCCTTAAATGGTTTATTATTGACGACGAAATGATGGCTCGGTACCGGATTTACCGCAAGATGGCGCGGTTTAAGCCCGGTTCAAATATGGACAGGGCTTACACAGCCGTAGCCACGCCGGTATTAAATCATTTTGCCTATGATTTAACGTTAGCGGCCAAATGGGGCCGGCTTGAATTTTGTGTAGCCCGCGAAAATGAAATCAAAAAAATATTTCAGCAACTGGAAAGCGGTCATACCGGCGTTATTCTCTACGGTGAAGACGGCATAGGCAAAAATAGCATTGTGGAAGGAATCGCTCAGATGATGGTGGAAGAAGACGTGCCTAAAATTTTAAAGGATAAAAGGTTAATTAAGCTGGATGTATCAAGATTAATTAGCGGCGCTATCGCCGCCAAGGCCCAGGAAAGGTTGCTGGTGATAATTGACGAGATCATAAAATCGGGCAATATCATTTTGTATATAAACAATATTGAGAATTTAGTCGGCATTACTGCCGGAGACGAGGAGAGTATGGACTTGTCAGAAGTTTTAGTGGAAGCCATAGAGAGAAAAAATATTTTTTGCCTCGCCACCGCCACTAACCAGAATTATGTCAATTACATAGAAGATACATCCTTGGGCGCGATTATGGCCAACATTAAAATTAAGGAGCCGGATATTAACGAGGCTATCCAAATCGTGGAAAGCAAGATCGGTCCGCTGGAGTTTAAATACAAAGTTTATTTTTCCTATAACGCCGTAGAGGATGTAATAAAATTAACCGCCAAATACATCCATGATGAATTTCTTCCGGCTAAAGCCATAAAAATATTGGAATTAGTGGCGGTTAAAGTTGCCCAGACAAAAGGGGAAGCAGTGATGGTGGATAGAAATGATATTGCCGCCGTTATCAGCGAAGTCACCGGCATACCCTTGTTAAAAATTACCGAGGAAGAGAGCGATATTTTATTAAATTTGGAAGCTAAAATTCACGAGCGGATGATAAATCAGGAGGAAGCGGTTAATATGGTGGCGGCCAGCTTAAGAAGGGCCCGGGCGGAGATGAGTGAAAACAAAAGGCCGATTGCTTCATTTTTATTCCTAGGGCCGACCGGCGTGGGCAAAACCGAACTGGCCAAAACCGTGGCCGATATTTATTTCGGCAGCGAGAAGAATATGATCCGCCTGGATATGAGCGAATATCAACATCAGGACAGCATTGGCAAAATGATAGGCGAAACCGGCAGCCGCGGCTATTTAACCGAAGCGGTGCGCAAAGCGCCATTTTCCTTGATATTATTGGATGAAATAGAAAAAGCGCATAAAGATATTCTTAATTTATTTCTACAAGTGATGGATGACGGCCGTTTGACCGACGCGGGAGGGCGGACCATTGATTTTACCAATGCCATTATCATTGCTACCTCTAATGCCGGCGCGGTTTTTATCCAAGAACAGCTACGGGCCGGCATTAACATTGAAATGATTAAAGAAGATTTAATAAACGAATATCTTAATAAAGTTATGAGGCCGGAGCTTTTAAACCGATTTGACGGGATAATTGTCTTTAAGCCTTTAAGCATGGCTAATGTGGAAGCTATCGCCGGATTAATGTTAAAGGGAATAGGCAAGATGCTTGAGGCCAAAGGCATCAGGATGAAAGTCGCCCGGGAAGCGGTTAAAAAATTAGCCCGCGCCGGTTTTGATCCCAAATTCGGCGCGCGGCCTTTGCGAAGATTATTGCAGGATAAAATAGAAAATGTTATTGCCAATAAAATTTTATCCGGAGAATTGGTCCGGCGGGATACGCTGGTGATAGATAGCAGTGCCGAGATTAAAATAGAAAAAAGGCAGAAGTTATAAAAAAAGGAACGCTATTTTTTAGCGTTCCAGTATTTCTCAAGATAGTTGGACAAACCCTTTTTACTGAAGATATAAATTTCATCAAAATCTAATTTTTCAATCTTGTTTTTAAAATCTTTAATATCTGTATATTTTATTATTGTTAACTCACCTTTTAATCTTAATTTTTTAGATACTTTATTTTCACAAAAACAATTAATATTTGGACCGTTTACAACAACTAAAATATTTTTGATTTTTTTTCTTTTAATTATTTTCTTCCTCCCACTTTTATTTTTTATATTTATACCTTTTTTCATTATTCCCCCTTTTTAATTTTTTAAAAAACAAATTATTCATCTTATTAATATACATTATTTAATAAAAAAATCAAGATGTTGCAATATTATTTCTTAATATTTTTTCTATCATTATTTATTTCTTTATTATTTACTTTAATAATGATTAAAACCGCTTCATGGCTGAATATTGTTGATATTCCGGATAAAAAGAGGAAAATCCACAAGGCCAATACGCCGCTATTGGGCGGAGTGGCGATTTTTGCGGCTTTTTTTATTTTAATGTATTTATTTCGTTTCAGAATTCTAGCCGGTAATTTAGAAGCCAGCCATTGGCAGGGTGTTTTTATCGGCGCTTGTTTTTTAGTAATCGGAGGCTGGCTTGATGATAAATACGATTTAAAGCCGAAGCATCAGGTAATTTTTCCTGTTTTAGCCGTGGTGGCGGTTATTGCCGGCGGAGTAAGCATTGCTAAAATATCCAACCCCTTTGGCGGTTTTATTTATTTGCAAAGCTTATCCGCCATCTTAATATTTTTTTGGCTGATGGGTATGATGTACACCACCAAGCTATTGGACGGCTTGGACGGCTTGGTCGCGGGTATTACCGCCATCGGCGGCGCTATTATTTTTTTATTCACCATGACCACCAAATATTACCAGCCGGACATTGGTTTGGCGGCGCTGGTGTTATCAGGCGTTTGCCTGGGCTTTTTAATTTTTAACTGGCATCCGGCCAGAATATTTTTAGGCGAAGGCGGCTCGATGTTTTTAGGATATATTTTAGGGGTGCTGGCGATTATATCTGGAGGCAAAATCGCTATCGCATTGCTGGTTATGGGAATTCCGATTATGGACGTGGCCTGGACAATTATCAGGAGGTTAAGGGAAGGGAATAATCCTTTTAAATTCGCCGATCGCAAGCACCTCCATTTCCGCCTGCTGGATTTGGGGCTCTCCGTGAGGCAGGCGGTAATAATTTTTTATTTATTGGCAATTATATTCGGCTTGAGCGCTTTATTCCTACAGACCAAAGGCAAGATATTCGCTTTGATTATATTATTAATAATAATGCTCGCTATAATTATTAAAATAAACAATATGAATAATAAAGAGAAAAATATTATTAATAATACTTGATATTTTTATTATTATAATATTTAAAATCAAGTATGAATCAATTAATTTTTTTTATTTTTAGTAAAGATAATCATAAAGCGGTAATTTTTAAACTCCTTTTATTAATAGTTTTTATAGTGGTCAGTTTTTTAATAACTAGTATTTCAATTGCTTCCGCAGTCACCTACTATGTAGCAACCAATGGAACTGATAATTCTAGTTGCGGCTCGACGACCTCTC
>PETS01000018.1 GCA_002781265.1 Candidatus Falkowbacteria bacterium CG02_land_8_20_14_3_00_36_14
AAAATTTATTGATAAAATTATAAAGAAAGCTCAAACTGACGGCTATGTGGAAACATTATTCGGCCGGCGCCGATTTTTGCCGGAAATCAATTCTTCGGTGGTTATGGTGAGAAAAGGAGCCGAGCGCATGGCGGTCAATACTCCCATACAGGGAACAGCCGCTGATATGATAAAATTTGCCATGATTGAAGTGTCGCGAATGTTAAGTGAAAATGGGGCGAATAATAAAGAATTAAAAAAGACATCACCCCAGCCCCTCCAATTTGGCGGGCAGGCCTCTCCTTCGCAAGGAGAGGGGGGTAAAATGTTGTTGCAGGTGCACGATGAATTGTTATTTGAAGTAAAAGATGAATATATAAATGAAGCTTCAGAAAAAATAAAAAATATTATGGAGAATGTAATAAAATTAAAAGTGCCGGTGATAGTTGACGCGAGCGCAGGAGATAATTGGGGAGAGATGTTTCAAATTAAAATGAAAAAATAAAATATAAAAAATATAATAGTCTATTTTAACAAAATGAAAAATATTAAAGAATTAAAAAATAAAAAAATAGCTATATTGGGTCTGGGAATTGAAAATTACGCTCTGGTGAAATATTTATTAACTAGGAATAGTAATAAGCAAAAAGGTGGTTTAATAACGGGATCCTATCGCTCCGCTATTGCTCCGCTCCGGGATGATAAATTGGATATAACGATTTGCGACAGAAGAAGCGCAGGAGAATTAAAGGAAAGGTATTCTGTCATTGCGAGCGTAGCGAAACAATCTCGGAAGAGTGGAAAAACGAGATTGCCGCGTCGCTCTCCTTTGGCAAGCTCAGGATTCGCTTCTCGCAATGACATTATTATTAGATGGAAGTTGGGGAAAGATTATGATAAGGATTTAGATTATTTTAATATTATTTTCCGGTCGCCTGGGTATCCGTTATTAAAAATCAAAAATCAAAAATCAAAAATCAAAAATATTATTTCCAGTCCGATGAAGGCGTTTTTTGAATTATGCCCGACTAAAAACATTATCGGAGTGACAGGAACCAAAGGAAAGGGCACTACCAGTTCGCTTATTTATCATATATTAAAGAACGAAGGCAAGCGTGTTTGGCTGGGAGGAAATATCGGCGTAGCCCCGTTTGAATTTATTAATAAAATCAAACCGAATGATTGGGTGGTTTTGGAATTATCCAGTTTTCAACTGGAAGATATGGATAAAAGCCCTAAGATAGCGGTTATTACCAATTTTTTCAGAGAGCATTTAGCGCCGGCCGATCCTAATAATCCCAATTATCATAAAAGCATGCACGAATATAGGACAGCTAAAATGAATATTGTCAAATTCCAGAAAAAAGGAGATGCGGTAATTGTAAATAAAAATCTTAAATCTAAAATTTCAAATCTTAAAACCAAAACTAAAAATTTAAAGCCAAAAGGGAAGTTAATTTTTTTTGAAAAATCTAACTTAAAATCAATGCTTGTCGGAGAGCACAATAAGGAGAATGTGGCGGCGGCCGTGGAAGCAGCCAAATTTATAGGAATAAAACAAAATATAATTATAAAAGCGATTAAAGATTTTAAGGGCCTGGAATATAGATTAGAATTTGTAAAAGAAGAAAAGGGCATAAAATATTATAATGATAGTTTTGCCACTACGCCGGAGTCAACTATCATTGCTTTAAAATCATTTGCTAACCCCATAATATTATTAGTTGGCGGAGCGGAAAAAAATTCAGATTTTAAAAAATTAGCCAGGGAGATAAAGAACAAAGTAAAATTTACGGTATTATTAAACGGCCGGGCTACGCCCAGAATTAAAAACGAGCTATTAAAAATTAATTTTCCGGCAAATAAAATAAATGTGGCTCATAGTATAAAAGAAGCGGTAAAAATGGCAGAGACCATGGTGAATAAAGGCGATATAATTCTTCTTTCGCCGGCATGCGCCAGTTTTGGAATGTTTAAAAATTACAAAGCCAGAGGAGAACTTTTCAAAAAAGAAGTAAAAAAATAAACAAAACCCAATAGTTTTGTTTTAAAAACTTTTATATAATTTTTTAGAAATCAGAAATGTATATTTCTAATAAATTCAATTTTTAATTATTCATCCGCCATTAAACTGAGTCGCATAGGATGGAGAGAGGCCACTTCAATTACTTTTTCGCAATTAGCGCAATCCAGTAAATCGCCCTCTACTATTTCATCGGCAATAATTACATCGCTGTTGCAACTCGGACATTTAGCAGTTTGCATAAAACAAAAAAAATATTATAAAATGCTATTAACGAGGGACAGTCCCTATATCCATATTTTAGCAAAAATTTATATAATTAACAAGCATTATTTATGATTATATTTTTATACGGCCCAGATACGTTTAGGAGTAGGCAAAAATTAAATGACATTAAAAAATTTTTTTTAATTAAAGTTGATCCTACCGGAAACAGCTTGACTAATGTTGACGGCGCTAAAGCCACTATGGAAAATATTTCCGAGGCCGTAGGGCCGGCATCACTTTTATCAAGAAGGCGGATGATTATAGTGGAAAATTTATTTTTAAATAAAAATCAGCTTATCTATGATCAATTTTATAAATATTTAAAAAAGCGCCCGGATAATAATGATAATATCATTGTCATTTGGGAAAGCATCGAGTCGGGAGAAAAATTAATTAAAGTTAAAAGTAATTTATTCAAATATTTAAAGCAGCAAAAATTTGCTGAAGAATTTAAATTGCTTTCCAATTCCCAGGCCACTGCTTGGGCAAAAAAAGAAATTGTCCGACGCGGCGGACAAATTACTTATCAAGCCGCCATGGCCTTAACATCATTATTGGGCAGTGATTTATGGCAAATAAGCAATGAAATTGATAAATTAATAAATTACAAGCTGGGGCAAAAGTTGAATTTATCAGATAACGCGCCAATAGCTTCTATTGAGATTAAAGATGTCAATCAATTGGTAAAAGGACAATTTGATGAAAATATTTTTGTCTTAACTGATGCTATCATCAATAAAAATAAATTATTAGCGGTTAGATTATTTACGGAACAGATTGAAACCGGCCTGGCGGATGGCTATCTGCTGACGATGATAATCAGGCAGTTTAGAATTCTATTACAGGTTAGGCAGGCCTTAGATTCGGGGCTCACTTCAAGAAAAATTATTAATTTATTAAAACTGCATCCTTTTGTTTTGCAAAAAAGCATCGCTCAAGTAAGGAATTTTTCTCTGTCTTTTTTAAAAGATATGCTAAGCCGGTTGGCGGTTATTGATTTTAAAATAAAAACCGGCCAGGCGGACGCAAAAACATTATTGACTTTATTGATTATTAATATATAAATAATTTTATCAAGTTAACAAAAACTCCCTTTTTTTAGGGCGTTTTTGTTATTTTTTAGATATCTTGTTTAATTTTAAATGAAGCTTTGATTTATTTCTGTTGCCGGTGTTTGGTTTGATTATTTTTTTCTGGACGGCCTTGTCAATCGCCTTCATTGTTTTGGCTGTTAATTCTTTCGCTTTCGCGTCTCCGGCCGTAATCGCTTTCCGGCTTTTTTTTATCAAATCCTTCAAATCATCTTTAATTTTTTTGTTATAAGCGTTTCTTTTTATACTTTTACGCAATTCCTTTTTTGCTGATTTAATGTTAGGCATAAATGTTTTTTGATTAGTTAATCAGTAGTTTAGTTAATTAATAATTTGCTTTAAACTATTTTTAGATGTTATCATATATTTTATTTTTTTTCAAGCTCACTTGGCGTTGTAAGATTTTTGATTAAAATAATTAAAGATAGAATAACAATTAAAATACTGGCTATTTGCGGCCAGCGCCAGCCCAGAAATATCGGCGTGGCGTCTATTCTAATAAATTCCAAAAAAAATCTAAGAATTGAATAAAGAGCCAGATATGACAAAGTAATATAAGCGCCGGCTTTTTTATAAGATTTTTTATATTTAATTAGAAAAAAATGGCCAAAAATTAAAATTATAAAAATTATCAGGTTGCCCAAGCTTTCATATAAAAAAGCCGGGTGGAAAAAATTATAAGAAATATATTCCATTGGGCGGTTTATTAGGTTAATGGGGATTCCCCAAGGCAAGTTTGTCGGCGGCCCGAATAATTCCTGGTTAAAATAGTTTCCCCATCTGCCGATCGCTTGGCCCAGCGCCAGTCCCGGCGCGATAATCGCGGCCAGACGGAAGAAGTCTATTTTATTTTTTTTAGAAAAAAACCATAATATTAAAATACCGGCGATAATACTGCCATGGATGGCCAGTCCGCCTTGCCAGATTTTAATAATATCCAATGGGTATTTAAGATAATAAGGGAGCTCCAAAAGAATGTGATAAAACCGCGCGCCGATGATTCCGCCGATAATAAGCCAGAAAGACAAATCAATAATCCGCTCCTTTTTAATATTATATGAAGAGGCCAATTGCAAAGTTATAAATATAGCCGTAATTATTGCCAATACAATAAAAAATCCGTACCAATAAATATTAATGGGGCCGAGCGAGATTAAAATCGGTTCGGGATGATAAGCATGCAGAAAATTTATCATATATATAATATTGCTTTATTATTTTTTTAATGTCAAACAAAGCAAAAGAAAAAAGGCCTAAGAAAAATATTCCAGGCCTTTATCTTTAGGGTTATACCAGATAAACCATAGGAATTTTTTGGCGAACCACAACAAAATTTTTATTCCAATCTATTTCACTTATTTCTTCCGTGCCATTATCTTTGAATATAACTTTGATAGGAAATAATTTATCAGGGTTTCTTTCAGTAATTCCATATGAAATATTTAATTTACCCTGATAATGATAAGGAAAAATACAATCAATATTTTCTAAAATGCCGGTATAGGAATTTATCTGGACCAATCCCGATAGATTAATCATGATACGCCCCCCTTATAAAATGGTTAAAAAGAGCTAATCATCCATTTTATATAAAAAATAAAATTTAATTTTTCTTTATTTTGCCGATATTAAGTTGAAAAACAGAACAACTATTAAAACATTATAATTTATCAAATTTATTTTATAAAGTCAAGCCGATTTTATTATTAAAATTTATTTATTTTTTTTCGTCGGCTGGCGGATAAAGCATTTTCTTTGGCAACAATAGCCATCGTATTTTTAACAATTGTATCCGGAGTGAGGGAAATGCTGTCTATGCCCAGTTCCACTAAGAATTGGGCGAAATCGGGAAAATCGCTCGGCGCTTGTCCGCAAATGCCTACCTTGGTCTTAGTTTTCTTGCCGACTTTAATCAAATATCTAATTAATGATTTTATTGATTCGTTTTTTTCATTGGCCGCGCCGGCGACATTCTTCATCAATCCCGAGTCCCGGTCTATGCCCAGCGTTAATTGGGTAAGATCATTGGAACCGATAGAAAAGCCGTCAAAAATGGCGGCAAATTCTTCGGCCAAGATTATATTAGCCGGTATTTCCGCCATAACATAAACTTCCAAGCCGTTTTGGCCGCGCTTTAATTCGTTTTGGGCCATAATGGATAATACTTTTTTTCCTTCTTCTATTGTCCGGCAAAACGGAATCATAATTTTAAGGTTGGTAAGCCCCATTTCATCCCGGACTTTTTTCAAAGCTTGGCACTCCAAGTCAAAAGCCGGTTTGTATTTCGGATCATAATAACGGGAAGCGCCTCGCCAGCCGATCATGGGGTTGGCTTCCTGCGGTTCATAGGACTGCCCGCCGATTAAATGGGCGTATTCATTAGATTTAAAATCAGATAATCTGACAATAACGTCTTTAGGGTAAAAAGCGGCGGCTATTATAGCCACTCCTTCCGCCAATTTATCAATATAAAATTGTTTTTTATCTTTATAATCGATAGTTAAGCCGTCAATTTGTTTTTTAATTTTAAGATTTTTAATTTTATGATAATTTATCAAAGCCAAGGGATGTATTTTTATTTTGTTATTAATAATAAATTCTTCCCGCGCTAGCCCGACGCCGTCATTGGGAATAAAAGAAGATTGGAAAGCCAAATCCGGCGAGCCGATATTCATCATTACCTTGGTTTTAGGCTTTTTAAGATTTTTGATATTTGTTTTATTTATTTTAAACGGCAGCAGGCCTTCATAAACATAGCCCTCATCGCCTTCGGCGCAGCAAATAGTTATTTTTTGCCCATTTTTTATTTTTCGGCTGGCGTTATTCGTGCCGACCACGCAGGGAATTCCCAATTCGCGCGAAACAATGGCCGCATGGCAAGTCCGTCCGCCTTTATCGGCTACAATCGCTGAAGCTATTTTCATAATCGGTTCCCAGTCAGGATCAGTCATATCGGTTACTAAGACTTGGCCGGGCTTGAATTTTACAATATCTTTTATATCCATAATTCTATTGGCGATTCCCGAGCCGATCTTACTGCCCACGCTTTGCCCCTTGGTTATTATCCGGCCCTTTTTTTCCAACTGGTATTCTTCCAATAAGTTAAAATCCCTGACGCTATGGATTGTTTCCGGCCGGGCTTGAATTATGTATAATTGGTTATCCCGGCCGTCTAAAGCCCATTCAATATCCATCGGTCGCTGATAATGTTTTTCTATAATCATGCCCCATTCGGCCAGTTTTAATACTTGTTCGTCGGTAATTGATTGCTTATGCTGCTCCGAGAGCGGTATTTTTATATTACGGACGGGCCTTTGGGGGTTTTTATTATAAATCATGCGCAACCCTTTTTTTCCGATAGACCGCGAGATAATGGCTCCAGTCGGCTTGAATATAAAAAATTCATCAGGGTTTACTTTACCTTGAACCATGTTTTCTCCCAGGCCGTAGATAGAATTTATCAAAACAGCATTTTTAAATCCTGATTCGGTATCAATAGTAAACATGACTCCGGATGCCGCCAAATCGCTTCTGATCATTTTTTGCACTCCGACCGATAAAGCAATCTTAAAATGGCCGAAGCCCTTGTCGGCCCGATAGGAAATCGCTCGATTAGTGAATAAGGAAGCAATACATTTTTTAATAGCTATTAAAAGTTCTTTTTCTCCTTTAATATTTAAATAAGTTTCCTGCTGGCCGGCGAAAGAAGCGTCCGGCAGATCTTCGGCCGTAGCGCTGGAACGGACAGCCACGTCAAGATTTTTAGTTTTATATTGGCTAGATAATTTTTTATATGATTTTATAATAGCTGTTTCCAAGTCAGGCGGAAGCTGGGCGTTTAATATTATCTGCCTGGCCATTTGGCCGCGGCGCGCCAAATTAACCACATTGTTAATATTTAATCCTTGTAAAATTTTTTTAATCTCTTTTTTTATTCCTCCTTTTTCTAAAAAATAATTATAAGCTCCGGCCGTGGTGGCAAAACCATTAGGCACGAATATTTTTTGCGCCGCTAATTTCCTGTACATTTCTCCCAAAGAAGCATTTTTTCCACCCACGATGGGCACGTCTTCAATACCAAGCTCATCAAAAAATTTAATAAATTTAGGCATGTTTTAAAATAAAGATGAAAAAATAACAAATAAAAATTATAATATAAAATTTATTTAAATTTTTTTCAACATTTTAATCTATAAATTAATTTTTTTGCTCAATTCATAAATGTAGGGTATTTTCCACCATTCGCCGTTCAAAGCTTTTATTATTCCGATTACCGAAACCACCAATAAAGCCAGCATTAATATTTGTCCGAATACTGGAAACCAGAAAATCAAACCGCCGACAATTTCAATAATAAACAGAATTAAACCTTGTTTGGCGTGGAATTGGCAGAATTTTGAATTTTTTTTAGTCAAAAGCGGAATAAGAAACAATATCCATAAATAGGACAAAGCCGCTATGGTTTTATTAGCTTCCACATCCAAGTTGGTGGAAGAAGATGTTGATTTTTCTTCAGTCATAAATTTTAAAGTTAAATTTTTATTATTTATTAAATATGTTATTATAATTATAGCATAATTAAAAGAATAGTTGAAGTATATTTGACTTTCGCCGGACATTCAGATAAAAATAAATGAGTAATAAAATTATATTGTCAAAGAGTTGGAATTCTATGTCTGATTTTTATTAATAGCCGGGCAGATAAGCAGATTTATTTAGTTATATTATGGGGATGTGGTGAAATTGGCATACACGCTTGGCTTAGGACCAAGTGCCGCAAGGCGTGAGAGTTCGAGTCTCTCCATCCCTACCATATTGAATTAGCCGCCTCGCTCGGGGCTTCGCCCCTCGCTTCGGCGGGCAGTTTTGCGAGCAAATCAAAGGGCTTTTTGAA
>PETS01000045.1 GCA_002781265.1 Candidatus Falkowbacteria bacterium CG02_land_8_20_14_3_00_36_14
TAGCTTTGTTTTAATGTTAATATATCTATATTATATCACAAATCCGCAAGCGGATTTGTGCAACAAAGCCATTTATAATTATAAATTAATTATTTCACCCAAAACTCTTTCTTCAACTCCTTGTCTTCTTCGGTTCTTTTTTCTTCAATCACTTCTTTGGCTTTATGGCGCAAATCTGCCAATTCCATCTTGCTTAATTCCTTACTGCGCTCGGATAAATGCTTGGCGTTATTTAAATTCGGATCTTCTATCACTTCTGAAAGTAAAACATCCAATATAGCCCCGATTTTAGGGCCCGGGCTAATTTTTAATAATTCCATAATCTTATCGCCGTTTATTTCCAGCATTTTTACCGAAGTCGGGTCATGGCGCACTTTTTCCATCATATATTCCAAATGCCTCAACTTATATGGCTTGGCTTTAGGCACGCCGGATCCTAAGCGGTCGGCCACGCGCAAATCAATTAAATCTTTTAAATTGGCTTCGCCGGTTTTGGCAATCAATCTTCTGACCGAACTGGCCGTAACTTCGCCCACATTGTAATAAAACATATGATTGCGTATTAAATTAACAACCTTCTCTATATCCTTGGCGGAAAATTTCAATCTCTTCATTATTTTTTTTGTTAATCTGGCGCCGACCATTTCGTGGTTGTAAAATGTCTCAACTCCGTTTATTAATTTTTTAGTCTGCGGTTTGGCAATATCATGCATCAAAGAAGCAAACTTGACGCGCCAATCAGAGCTGGGAGTAAATTTTAAAGATAGCACGGAATGCTTAAAAACCGTATAAACATGATGCCTGTTTTGCTCAACGCCTACCCCCCTAATAAGATCCGGCAAAATGTACTGCAATAATTTAGTTTCCTGCAATAGCAGTATGCCTTCATAGGCATGGTCTGATTTTAATATTTTTATCAGTTCGTCTTTAATTCTTTCTTTGGCGATAAATTTTATTCCCCCGGCCATTTTTGTTATGCCTCTTTGGGTCTTGGGCTCAATGGCAAATCCCAATTGGCAGGCAAAACGAATAGCGCGGATCATCCGTAATCCGTCTTCTTTGAACCTGTCTACCGGCTCCCCGACTGCCCTGATTATTTTCTTTTTTATATCCTTTTGCCCTCCGAACAAATCAATAATCTTAACTTTTTCATCCTTATTTAATAAAACAAAACCCCCCATACCCCCCTTGTTAAAGGGGAATTTCAAACCTCCCTCTCCCCCCTTTAAAAGGGGGGTTGGGGGGATTAAGGCGATAGCCATGGCATTAATGGTAAAATCCCTTCTTTCCAAATCCTTATCCAAGCTGTCTTCAAATTTTATTTCATCTGGATGCCGCCGATCGCTGTATCCCTGCTCAGACCGATAAGTGGTTATTTCTACGACTTCATTGCTTGCTCCATTTTTAACAGGAATTAAAACTGTTCCAAAAACATTTTCATATTTTCCCTTAGGAAAAACTTTTAATATCTGCTCCGGCCGGGCATTAGTGGTAATATCCCAATCTTTAGGTCCTTGGGCTTTAGCATCCGAAGCTTTCTTGCCCGTAGCTTCAGCGCCGGAGGGAGCATAGGAGGCCAATAATAAATCCCGCACGCAACCGCCCACGATATAGGCCTCAAAGCCCGCTTCTGTTAATTTATTAATAATTTCTTTAATATATTCAGGTATTTTCATATTTATAATTATATCATAAAATCTATTTAACTATACAATATTGTTCATAGTTGGTCAAAATTATGTACAAGATGAGTACATCGGTAACACTTTTGAGAATTCCAGGGGTGTTTGATAATTTAAAGATTGGTGCGGTCTTTTAAAATTGTATTCAAT
>PETS01000008.1:0-7450 GCA_002781265.1 Candidatus Falkowbacteria bacterium CG02_land_8_20_14_3_00_36_14
CCTGGAGCCGGCGGCGGCCCGCATGTCAGAATTTTCAATAGCCAAGGTGAAGTCATCAGTCAGTTTTTCGCCTACAGCCCGTCTTTCCGCGGCGGAGTGAATGTCGCTATCGGAGATATTGACAAGGACGGTTTAGGGGAAATTATTACCGGAGCCGGCCGCGGCGGAGATCCTCATATCCGTATTTTTGAATTATCAGGCAGTTTAATCAGCTCATTCTATGGTTATGAAAAGAATTTTAATGGTGGCGTAAATATCGGATCAATTAAGTTATAATAAATTTAAAATAAAATATAATTATATAATAGACCTGTTGCTTAATAAGATTTTGTGGCGAAATGAAGAAATTCCTGCCTGCCGGCAGGCAGGTTAAGCGAAAAATTAAAAAAGCGACGATGTTTATATGCTAATATAAGCAGAGGAGCTTTTATAATTTTGCAGCTGAAATTTCAAATTGCAGCAGAAAGATTATTAAGCAACAAGTCTAATTATAAAAATATGGCAAAAAATTTAGTTTTTGACAAAAAAAATGTTTTAATTATCGGCGGCGCCGGCTTTATTGGTTCCCATATTTGCGATCAATTAATTAAAAATAATAAAGTTATTTGCCTTGATAATTTTTCCACCGGGGATGAAAAAAATATTGATCAATTATTGTCTGATCCAAATTTTGAATTTATCCGCCATGATATCACCGAACCGATAGATTTGATTAAATTTAAAGAATTGCAAAAATTCAGAATTGAATGGCAGGGCATACAGGAAATATATAATTTGGCTTGCCCATCTCTTCCCATCCATTTTATAAAAAATAAAATTCCAACTCTGCTGGCTAATTCATACGGCACGAAAAATTCTCTTGATTTAGCCATAAAATATAAATCTAAGTTTATGCATTTTTCTTCAGCTGTTATCTACGGGCAAACCCAAGACAACGAAATTAAAATCAAAGAGGAAAATATCGGGCAGGTTGATTTATTATCCGACCGGAGCGCTTACAACGAAGGCAAGAGATTCGCCGAAACTATTATCATAAATTATAAAAATGTATATCATCTAGATGCTAAAATTATCCGCGTTTTTAGGACTTATGGGCCAAGAATGAAGCTGGATGAAGGCAATATGATTCCTGATTTTATTAATAATGCTCTTGATAATAAAGATTTGCTGGTAATGGGAGATAAAAATTTTTCATCCTCATTTTGCTATGTGAGCGATGTGGTTGACGCGGCTGTTAAAATGATGGAAACTGATTCAGCCGGCCCGATAAATATCGGTTCTGATATCAATATAAATATTACAGATTTAGCTAATAAAATTATTGCTATTTTAAATTCAAAATCGAAAATTATTTATGATAAAGAAAATAATTTTTTATCTTTGCTATATTTGCCTGATATAACTAAAGCTCGCAATGAATTAGGCTGGTTGCCGGTTATTAATTTAGAAGCCGGGTTGAAAGAAACAATAAATGATTTGCAAGCTTCTAAAGGCCTGAAAGGCATAAGAGAGTTATTATAATTACCAGCAGGAAGTATAAGATTTTATTGAAAATTTATGTTAAATCTAAAAAAATATTGCATAATACCTGCTTATAACGAGGCCAAAACTATTGTTAAAGTAATTAGAAGCGTGAAGCCATTTTTTAACAAAGTAATAGTGGTTAATGACGCTTCTTCAGATCAGACGCTGGCTTTGGCGAAAAAAGAGGATATAATAGTCTTAAATCATATTATAAATCGCGATCAGGGAGCCGCATTGGAAACAGGCAATCAATATGCTCTGGACCATGGCGCGGAATTAATTGTTCATTTTGACGCCGATGGCCAATTTTTAGCTAAAGAGATCAACGATGTCATGGCGCCGATTATATCCGGTGAAGCTGATATAGTTTTTGGCTCCCGATTTTTAGCCAAAAAATCAAATATGCCCTGGTTTAAAAAAAATATTATTATGGCCTTAGCCCGCTTAATAAATAAAATATTTTTAGGAGTTAATTTAACTGACCCGCAAAGCGGTTTTCGCGCCCTGTCTCGGATGGCGGCTAAAAAAATTATAATAGAAAATGACGGCAAGGCGCATTGCAGCGAAATTATGCATAAAGCAGTAAAATATAATTTGCGCATAAAAGAAGTGCCGATCACGGTTATTTATTATAATTTCGGACAGCGATTCAGCGGCGGCATTGATATTTTAAAAGAATTATTTTTGTCACGTTTAATTAATTAATAAATTATGTTACAGCAAATTATTGCTTTAATTATTATCGCTTTTTTATTGGCCCGCCAATTTTTAGCAAAAAAGAAAGGCCTAATCAGCAATTATGAGTTTATTTTTTGGCTGGTTTTTTGGCTGTTAGCGACCGCCGCTATAATATTATTAAAATGGATTGACCAGGCGGTAGCCAGCTTGGGCTTTTCCGGTACCGGCATTGAAGTCCTTTTTTATTTAGGAGTAGTAGTTTTATTTTATTTAATTTTTAAATTAAGATTAAAACTGGAAAAAATTGAGAAAGATATAACAAAAATAGTAAGAGAAATTACTTTAAATAAATAAAGTTATGGATAATAAATATAGTATCATAGGATTGATAACCAAAGGATTAGTCATATTTTTCGCTTTTTTGGTAACTTATATGGCCATAACAGGCGGATGGTTGGATGATATTGAAAAATTTATGGAATTATTAATACCAATATTGATTTTTGGGATTTTATTTCTTATAAAATTAAAACTTGCTTATAACGATAGCAAGCTTAGAAAAATTGGCAATAACATTCGCATTGTTTTATATTTGGATTATTTTGACAAAATAAAATTTGATTTTATAATTTACCTCACTCCGATTGCGATTATTCTTATTCCCAAAATTATGGGTTCAGAAAATAGTTTAGCAAATATAATTCAAGCGCTCGTTGTTTTTTTAATAATGTTTTTTTGGGAGAAATATATATTTAATAAAGAAGAGTAATATTATGAAGATAGCTCATATTGTCAGCACTTTCCCTCCGTATCAGGGAGGAATGGGAAACAGTGTTTACGGTTTTGCGGATGCATTAGCAAATTTAGGCCATGAAGTTATTGTTTTTACCGCTAAAACGAAAGAAAAAATAGATGATGATGAAAGTAAATTAAAAAAAATTAAATTTAAAGTCGTATACTTGTCTCCTTTAATTAAATTCGGCAATAGCGCCGTACTACCCCAAATATTCACCCGGTTGCGTAATTTTGACATTGTCCACCTCCATTATCCGTTTTATGGCACAGCCGAATTAGCACTGGCTAAAAAAATAATATCAGGCAAAAAATTAAAATTGGTTCTGCATTATCATATGGATAATTACGGAACGGGAATAAAGGGGCTTATTTTTAAAACATATCAAAAATTAATCCTGCCGTTATTGTTAAAATATTCAGAATTAATTACCTGCGCCTCTCTAGATTATATCGAACATTCATTTATCAAAAATTATTATCGGCAAAATAAAAATAAGTTTAAAGAAACTTATTTTGGGGTGGATTTGAATAAATTTAAAGTGATTGCCAACACAAAAAAGCCGGACCCGAAAACGATTTTATTTATCGGCAAGCTTGATTACACCTATATTTCCAAAGGATTAGGCCTGCTTTTTAAAGCCGTAAATATTTTGATGGCAAAATATAATGTTGAATTGGAATTAAATATTATTGCCAGCGGCAACCGAGTTGATTATTTTAAAAAAATTGCTAAAAATTTAAAAATAATGCCATTTGTTAATTTTTTAGGAAAGGTTGGCGATCAAGCGTTAATTGAGAATTACAATAAAAGCGATGTGTTCGTTCTGTCTGCTGACAGCCGGGGAGAAGCTTTCGGTATTGTGCTTTTGGAAGCGATGGCGTGCGCCTGCCCCGTGATTGCGCCCAATCTGCCCGGAGTGAGAAGCGTTTTTAACGACGGTGAGCAAGGATATTATTTTATAAATAATAATGCCAATAATCTGGCGGAGAAAATATATTCTGTTTTAAAAGATAGCGTTAAAGCAGAAGAGATGAGACGGAAAGGAAGAGAATTAGCAATTAAAAAATATGACATCAATAAAATCGGCAAGAATCTCAGTGATATTTATAAAGAAATTATTTAACATATTGGAATATATAAACATCCCCATTATTAATAATAAACCAGCTGTCAGCGCTTAATTTAGCTTCATCAACTATTTTGGCAGACGCCCACCAATATTTATTAATTACAAAATAGGCCTCATCAGCGCCGGCGAAATCCATAGCCGATAACATAGTTTGCCGGCTGGGATTTTTTACCATCATTAAATAATAGCTGTATAATTTATCGCCGGTGGGAATTGAGTAATAAAAAATGTTATTTTTATAGTATTTCTTAAAGCCGAATTCTCGCAAAGCAGCGGCGCTTAATTGCTGATTGGTTAGAACGATAAATTCATTTTTAGCCACGGAATCAATATATTTTACCGCGGTTATTTCCGATTGCGAAGTTTGGTAGCCATGCCCGTTATAATATTTATCTTGGCGCGGATATGATAAATATAACGAGGCGGATATTAACAGGCAGATAAAAATATATAGGGGAATTTTGACGGCTGATGCTTCTGTTTTGATTTTATAAGCTAATAAATACAATGATTCAAGAATAAAGGGCAGAAGAAAAATAGCGCCGATAATAAGCAGCCGGTCGGCATAGTTGCTCCTTTCCGAACTGATTAAATAGTTAAAATTTAAGCTGGCAGTCAAGATATAAGCCAAAAAAATAGTTGCCGAAAAGAACAGGTATTTTTTTATTAGAGGATTTTTTTTAATAACCAATGAAAACAAGCCGACACTGGCCAGTAATATAATAATAAATTTAAGATTGAACCCGTAAAGATAAACGAAATTTAATATAAAATTTTCGCTATCAGGAGTTATTGCTGGCGGCCATTTCAAATTATTAAAATTCGCCCATGTAAATATATTGCCGTTGCTGTTAAAATTTGCATTTCTTTTTTCTAATAAATAAAATAAGAACGGAAGAATAAAAGAGGTTGAAAAAAATATTAGAATATAAAATATTTTTTTGTAAACTGATTTAATGGCGGCGTTTTCTGTAAAATAATAAATTAAAAATAATATAGCCGGAATGCCGGCGATGGGCTGGATAAAAAACGCGGCTAAAGCCAAAGACACCATAGCCATAGCCTTAAGATAATTAATTGGCGCTAAGCTTAATAAAATAATCAGTATTAAAAAGAGATAAGCTAAATTTTGCGGAACGGTGACAATAAAAATGGAGAAGGGGATAACAAGCGCTAATAATAAAAGTTTACCCCCACACCTTGAATGCCCTGCGCTCTTGGCGCAGGGGTTGTCGCTTGCCCCCGCGCCCAAATCTTTGGTGTGGGGGTATAACGTCCCATGATTAAGGTGTGTGGGTTTAAGATGTTCTTTGTTAAATATTTTTTGCCGTGAAAATTTAACTGTCAGTGGCAAAAGAATACTTGCCAGAACCGGCACCAGGGCCTTATCTATATATAAAAGCGGCAGGCGGAAAATTTTATGGGATATTATTTCCAGTGAATATTGCCCGGTATAATAAAAAGTTTTAGGCATAATATAGCTATTCTTATCAATAACCTCTAAAGCCGCCTGGTGGATGAACGGGTCAAAGCCATAGCCGATTTTATAAACTATTAAAGCGACAGAAAAAGATAAAAAATAATGAAGTGTAATTTTTAGCCAAAATAGCGGGTTAGCGGGGGAAATTAATAATATAAATGTTGCCAGAGCATAGATAATAAAAAATTTTGCAGGCACGGCTTGCCAAGGGGAAGCAATCGGATCGGCAGTCCGGCTTGAATATAATATATATAAAGCTATAAAAAAAAGACCTAAATAAATAAACAAATAAGCCCAATCTTTAGCGTTTATGGATAATTTTATATTATTCGCGGCCGGATCAAAATTATGATTGGCTTTTTTTAATATTATTGCTAAGCTGAAAAAAGTTAATATTAATGTTAATAATACGCCGATATTATCAAGGGCATAGAAATAATAAACCAAAGATCCGAAAAATGAGATCAGGCCGATTAGAATTAATAATATAGGCGTAATATCGCTTTTTATAATTTTTAATAAATTTTCATTTATCATAATCTAATAATAACAAATTTTGCCTAATAATAAAATGAAGATAGTTTTAATCAACAATTTATATGAGCCCTGGGCGCGGGGCGGGGCGGAAAACGTTGTAAAATCAATAAGACAAGAATTATTAAGCCAGGGTCATGAAGCAACAGTTATTGCTTCCAAGCCGTATTTTGCCAAGCCAAAAAACAAAGACAAAGATATATATTATATTTCCGGCATATATTTTAATTTAGCAAAATGGCCTAAATTTATTAGATTATTTTGGCATGGCTTGGATATGTTTGATGTCGGCAGTTATATGGCAGTCAGATCAATATTAAAAAAAGCCAAGCCGGATATGGCATTCACCCATAATTTAAAAGGCATAGGATTTTTATTGCCGGCGCTTTTCAAGCAATTAAAAATAAAACATATCCATGCCCTGCACGACATCCAGCTCATCCATCCCAGCGGACTATTAATAAGAGGTGAAGAAAAAAAGATTGATTCGCTATTTAATAAAATTTATATCTGGCTTAATAAAAAATTATTCAATTCTCCCTACGCGGTTATTTCGCCTTCAAACTGGCTGATGGATTTGCATAGCCGAAATGGATTTTTCAAAAATTCCAAAAAAATAATTCTGCCTAATCCGATAAATCCCCGTCATTCTGAGCCTGCGACAGCAGGCGAAGAATCCCGTGGATTTAAAATTGACAAGCCGGATACCCGTCATTCTGAACGAGCGATAGCGAGTGAAGAATCCCGTAGAAAAATAATTTACGAGCCAAATAATTATTTCAAATTTTTATATGCCGGCCAGATAGAAGAGCATAAAGGCATAATTTTTTTGATTAAGGCATTTATTAAATTAAGCCAAAGTAATAAAAATTGGCAATGTGAATTAATAATAGCCGGGGATGGCTCGGAATTTACCAAGGCCAAAAAAACAGCGTCTGGCTATAATAATATAAAATTATTAGGCCGGGTGGGGGAAGTGGATGTTTTTAAATTAATGCAAAATTCCGACTGCTTAATCGTGCCTTCGCTATGCTATGAAAATTCTCCGACCGTAATTTATGAAGCGTTTCAGGCCGGACTACCGGTTTTAGCTTCGCGCCTCGGTGGAATTCCGGAGCTGATAAAAAATGAAAAATTTTTATTCAATCCCGGGGATGAGTATGATTTGATAGATAAAATAAAGTGGGTGATTGAGAATTACTGTGAATTAGAAAAAGAGGTTAAAGAAAACGAAAAAATAATCAATAATTTCAAAGAGGAAGATTATATTAAAAGATTAATTAATACAGTTTAAAATAAAATTAAACAA
>PETS01000008.1:7550-8518 GCA_002781265.1 Candidatus Falkowbacteria bacterium CG02_land_8_20_14_3_00_36_14
CTAGTATAATTATCTCATGAATTCACCCCAACTCCTAGGCAAACGGGCTGTTAACTCAATAATAACCCTCATTTCTCGCACCCTATTCCTTAATCTAGTTAACTTTGCTGGTGCATTTGCCCTAACAATATTTTTATCGCCTGGTGATTTCGGTATTTTCATCATAACTTCTACCATTATAGACATTTTAACCTATTTTTCCGACATTGGTTTGGCTGGGGCTTTAATTCAAAAAAAAGAAGAGCCAAAATCAGAGGAGATCAATGCTACTTTTACTATTCAAATGACCCTAGTCTCTATCAGCATCTTAATTGCCTTGATTTTTAGTAAAAACATTATTGCCATATATAGCTTAAACACTATTAGCTTATGGTTACTTTATTCATTATTGCTATCATTCTTCTTTTCATCACTTAAAACAATTCCGTCAGTGATCGCAGAACGTAGCCTGCAATTTAGCAAGGTGGTATTACCTCAAATTGTAGAAACAATTATTTTTAATGTCATAGTTGTTGTTCTTGCCTGGAAAGGATATGGAGTAATCAGTTATGTAGTGGCAGTACTTGCCAGAGCTATTTCAGGCACTATAGTTATCTATTTACTCGTTCCCTATCGACCAAGGCTCTTTTTTTCTATAGCTTCTATCAAGGGTTTATTAAAATTTGGTATTCCTTTTCAATTAAACAGTTTTATCGCCGTACTTAAAGATAAGGTATCACTATTAATTCTTGGTAAAATTATCGGTATTGAAGCGTTGGGTATCTTGGGATGGGCAGAAAAATGGGCAAATTTACCTCTGCGATACTTCTTAGATGCTAGCACCAAAGTCAGTTTTAGTTTGTTTTCAAGATTACAAGATGAAAAAGATAAATTACGAACTGCTTTAGAAAATTCTCTTTATTTCATTAGTGTCTTGGTTTTCCCTATGCTAGCCGGTTCTTCTATCGCCATGCCTCTGTTAGTTTTAA
>PETS01000081.1 GCA_002781265.1 Candidatus Falkowbacteria bacterium CG02_land_8_20_14_3_00_36_14
AGGATGTTTTTAGGGAGCTAACTAAATAAATATTACCGTCATTCTGAGCGCAACGAAGAATCTCGTTGAAAAACGAATATATCTTAAGCCGCGAGATCCTTTACTCTGTTTAGGATGGCGAGAGATAAAAACCTATAATAGCAAATGTATATAAACAAAAATAATATATGAATAATAAATATTTAAAAACAACTTATATTCTTTTTAAAAAGGAATTAATGCACTATTTTAATTCGCCCATCGCCTATATTTTTATCGGTGTATTTTTAATAGCCGGCAATTGGCTGTTTTTCAATTCTTTCTTTTTAATCGGGCAGGCGAATATCCGCCAATATTTTTCCTTATTGCCTTGGATATTTTTATTTTTATCTCCGGCTTTAACTATGCGTCTTTGGGCAGAGGAGAAAAAGAGCGGCACTATTGAATTTATATTGACCTTGCCGGTAACGGATTGGCAAGTAGTATTGGCTAAATTTTTTGGAGCGTTAGCTTTTATGTTTTTTACCTTAATATTAACTATTACTCTGCCGATTTCAGTTTCATTTTTGGGAAATATTGATTTAGGCCCGGTCATTGGCGGCTATTTGGGGGCACTTCTACTTGGCGGCTCTTATCTTGCTTTAGGGTTGTTTATTTCCGGCTTAACCAAAAATCAAATAATCGCTTTTGTCTTAGGCCTGGTGGCCTGTTTTGCCGCGTTTATAATTGGAACCGAGTTTGCCGTAGCCGGCGCCCCACAATTTATACAGCCTTTGATGAGATTTTTGGGGCTATCCAGCCATTTTTCGAATATTGCCAAAGGCGTGATTGATTCTAAAGATATTATATATTATGGATCGTTTATATTTATATTTTTATGGCTGAACGCTAAGATAATCGGCGATAGAGCATGGAAATAAAAATTTATAAATAATCATATGTATTTTAAAATTTTTAAATTATAAAGTTAGATTATGAAATTTACTAAGAAAACAAAACAGAAAACAGATTTTGGCATAACTGTAATTATTGTTATCGGTTTATTGGTAGTGATTAATTTTTTTTCGTATAATTTATTTTTTCGCTGGGATTTGACGCAAAATAATGATTATTCCATATCACAGGTTAGTAAAAATACGGTTAAAAATTTAGAAGATATTGTTAGTGTCAAAGTTTATTTTTCAGAAAATTTGCCCAGCGATTATATCGTTTTAAGGCAGGAAGTCGGCGACATATTGGATTCGTACAGAAATTATTCCAATGGAAAAATAAGAGTTGAATTTATTAATCCAGGTGAAGATGAAAATATAAAGCAAGAACTCATGATGATGGGAATCCCGCAAGTGCAATTTAATGTAATGGAAAAAGATAAATATCAGGTTGTAAACGGTTATTTGGGCATGGCCATAAAATACGGCGATCAGACAGAAGTTATTCCGGTTGTACAAAATATTCAAGATTTAGAATATCAGATTACTTTAAACATTAAGAAAGCCACTAAGCAGATAAACAGCGTAATAGGCATAGTATCAAGCAACTTAACGTCTGATATAAATAAAGAAATAACCATTGCTTATAAAAAATTACAGGAATTATATCAGATGCAAACGGTTGATTTAACCCAAGCATCAGATATTGCCGCAGATGTAAATACTTTAATTATTATCGGCCCTAAAGATAAATTTGCAGATGATCAATTGAAAAAATTAGACGCTTTCTTAATGCGCGGCGGAGCAATGCTTATTCTAGCGGATGGAGTAAAGCTGGGCGAGGGGTTGGCGGCTGAAAAAAATAATACGGGG
>PETS01000033.1:0-2507 GCA_002781265.1 Candidatus Falkowbacteria bacterium CG02_land_8_20_14_3_00_36_14
TGATGCCAGAGCTGAGGACTAAACGGCCTCTAGCGCTTACATCAGGGCAACAAGTTGCCCTTAGAAAGTGTTAATTAATCAACGGTCTAATGATATAAAGTATATATGATATTTTATTTAATTATATTTATTTAAATATTATGAAAGAATCTGGATATACAGGGAAATTATTAGAGGAAGAATTATTTAGCAAACCTGATATTGAAAAATCAGAAGAAGAGCGATGTAATATTTTTAAAGGGATAAAAATTGATTTTAGGCAGTTTTTAAATAAAATTATAAAAAAAATACAGACATATGAAGATCCTTCAGATCCTGAACCTAGATTTTCTAATGATTTACACGCAAAAGTAGCCGAACTACTTGAATTAGAAGATTATAAGAAATTAAGAATATATTCAACAATAGGAACTTATATTGACAGATATTTGGGGACAGATGCGATTTTTGAATATGAGCTTGATAATAATATTATGGTTTTAGCAAGTTTAGATGTTACTATGAACAAACAAAAGGGTGAAAGCCATAAGGCAGATGTAGTTTTTCAATGGCCGAGTAGTGGCTTGGATCCTAAAGAGGATAGAGAAGAATGGCTTAAAAAAATAAATGAAGTAGGAATAAATGTTTTTCAAGTATTAAATTATTATAAAGAAAAAAAATTAAAAGATTTAAATCAAAATATTCCTCGGAGCTCTGCTCCGGGGTATTCCTTGCAAGGAAGAGTTTGAGAAACCATTGGTTTTTCAAAATAATTAATTACCTTGAGGATACCTCGCAACTCTGCTACGGGGTAATTCATTGAAAAAAGGAGAAGATATGTTACCTAATAATATTTCTAAAGAACTTTTTGGTTCCACATTGGAAAGAATAAAGGCGACTAATAATATTGCCAATAAAGATGATCTTAGATTACCTTTCCAAAACAGAGAAACAGTTATTTTTATATTTTGTAAAGGCTGTGGAATGATTTATGAAGCCAACGAAGAGGCGGCCAATAAATTTTTAGAAAAAGGAGAGATAATTAGCAGTTCTTTCGTGAATAAATATATTAAAATCAGTGGTTGTATAGGATGTGATAATAATATTGATGAAATAAAATTAATAAATATATAATAATAACAAAAAGGAAGCTGGCTTAATGTCAGCTTTTTTATTTTATAATTTTTTAACACCCTGCGCTCTTGGCGCAGGTCGTCGTCGGATATGCTAAAATAGGGGTATGCCATACCGAAGCAAAATAAATAAAGGCGATTTGAATTCTCAGGGTGTTTGGAACTGGTATCATAACATTTCCGAGTGCTATTATCATATCCAACTGACGATAAAATATAGAAAATCGTTGTTTAACGAGAAAATGGAAGAAGTGATTTTGGAAAGCATGGCTGGTTTTGAAGAAAGATATGCCGTTGAAGTTACTCATATCGGTTTTGACCAAAATCACGTCCATTTTTTGTTAAGGTTTTTGCTTAAATACTCTGGCGGTCAGGTAATAAGGCTGATAAAAAGTATATCGGCTCAACAAATTTTTACAAAAGCGCCAGAAGTCAAAAAAGAACTTTGGGGAGGTGAATTTTGGACCGATGGACATTAATTGCGACTATCAGCGGCAGGGGAGGTAAAGCTGTTATAGAAAAGTACATAGAAAACCAGGGTAGGAAAGAAGATGTTAGGCAATTAAGATTATTTGAAATTTAATATTAGACGCCCTGCGTTCTTGACGCAGGGCAGTTCACATAAATTTTTCTTTTAAAGTTTTTATTTGAATTTATAAAAATATTTTTTGAGCATTTAATATTTATTCTATCCACCCATTCAATAATGGTAATGGTATTTTTATTATTTATATATTCTTCTGCGCCAATGGCAATTAAATTTTGAGCTGAACCAATTCGATAAGCATCAATATGACATAACCTTTCGATTTTCGATTTTCGATTTTTGACTTGATATATTTTCATTAATATAAAAGTCGGGCTGGTGATATTTTGTTTTATTCCCAGACCTTTAGCTATGCCTTTGGCAAGAATAGTCTTGCCGGCGCCTAAATTGCCATTCAGGCCTATTATTTCTCCGCCTTTTAACTTTTTAGCCAAGGTCTTGCCTAAATTAAAAGTTTCTTTTTCTGAAGCAGTAATATATTCCATAGTTATAATATTACTGTAAATTAATATTTTAGCAAATGCCAATAAATCAATTAATTTGTTTTTTAAAATTTTTTTTGATATAATTTCTATGTTTTTATGAAAAAAATTATTAGCCGAAAGACAGTATTTATTATTTTGTTTATAAGCGCAATTTATAAAAATTGGAATGGTTTTGATTTTCTAAAAACAGCCGATAAAGAGCCGATTTTTAATAGAAAAAATACATTAAGATATTAAATAATATTTTTGGAACCGGGCCTGTAATTGTCATTATTATTAAATCAAAGTATTCCTCGGAGCTCTGCTCCGGGGTATTCCTTGCAAGGAAGAGTTTGAGAAACCATTGGTTTTTCAAAATAATTA
>PETS01000033.1:2530-3534 GCA_002781265.1 Candidatus Falkowbacteria bacterium CG02_land_8_20_14_3_00_36_14
CATAAATAAATGAAGTATTATTTTCAAAAATAATTTTTTCCATTTTTTATCATCCCATTTAGGTTTTTTAATGTACGTTGATTAGTGGACGCACTAGGACTTGAACCTAGGACCCCTTCGGTGTAAACGAAGTGCTCTAGCCAACTGAGCTATGCGTCCCAAACTTTTGTCTTGTGCCGCAGAAGGGATTTGGACCCTTACGTTCATACGAACACCAGCCCCTCAAGCTGGCCTGTCTACCAGTTCCAGCACTGCGGCGCTATTAATGGAAATTATTTTTTTTCGTAAAAAATTTTGTCTACTTTTTTTTCTTTCAATTTTTTCTTAAAGTCGCGCTTTAAGAAATATAGTTTAGCCCGATTGACATGCGCTTCTTTTTTAACTTCAATTTTAGTTATAGTTGGAAGATTTAAAGGGAATATTTTTTCCACGCCGATGCCATCGGAAATTTTTCTGACGGTAATGGTACCGCCGGTTTCCCGACCGTGCTTTTTGGCGATAATCATGCCTTCAAAATATTGGATTCTTTCTTTTTCTTCGCCCTTAACATTCAACTCTTTAATTTTTTGGTAAATACGCACGGTCATTCCCGGCTTTAAATCCGAAATTTTATTTTTACTTTCTTTTTTATTTTCTTTATCGGTCATATTTTTAATTTAAAGGGACTGTCGTCGAATACCGCTTCGGTATAAATTCCCAGATTTCGGCAAATTATTCTAAAAATTATTTAGCCAATATAATCATATTGCCGAAATAATTTTTAGAATAATTTCCTCAAAATCTGAAAATTTCTCCTCAAAGTTGTATTCGGCGACAGTCCCAAAAAATAGAACAATAAAGTTCTATTTTTTTGATTTTAATTTTTTATATCTTGTCTAATGTTATAATAATAATTAGTTTTTGTCAATTATTGTACTGTTGCAGAGTCAAAGCTACCTTCTGTGGATAATTAATATTATTTAAAGATAAAAATAATGTAGACGCTATTTTTTCTTGAGGCGTCA
>PETS01000080.1 GCA_002781265.1 Candidatus Falkowbacteria bacterium CG02_land_8_20_14_3_00_36_14
ATGGTAAAATGTGCATAACTCTGCGGCCTTTCGGCCGCTTTTTAAGTCGCCTGACGGCGACTTAATTGGCGACAGTCCCTTTATCCTTAGGACTAACCCACCAAATTGCACCATTGTTGTTTACGAACAATCCTGAAAATTTTTGAAACGTCACTTGGTTAGTTCCCACAAAGTTTGTTAATGCCTGATTGTATATAAATTCTTCAGCGCCAATTTTAAGAATAGCGGATACATCCCAAGGGGCGATAATGTTTGAAGAAATATTTCCAGAATTATCTTGTAGTCTGATGATAAAATAAAGTTCGCTTGATGAGAGTAAAAAGTTTTCTGGTATTTCAATATTTTGTGATTCGCCGGGTTTAAATGATTTACCAATTAATAATGGATCGGCTAATTTATTATTGCCAAAATAATAATAAATTTTTTCAACTGCTCCATTTTCAATAATAGCACTCCTTGGAATCGAATATTGTATATAACTTTTTTTAGTATTATGGTCATTGATTATTTTGTATTCTATATTATAGCCCTTTAATTGTGGCGGTGTTATATCATCCTGCATGATCACTTTTGGCGTTTCAATTACTGGTTTTTGTTCTATAATTTCCTGTTTGTAATCATTACCCAAAAAACCAGTTAACCATTTTTTTATACTATCAACAGATAAAACATAACTTATTGAATTTAATGAACCAGTAATAACCATTGAAGGAATGCCGACAAATTCTCCTCTTTGATTATAAGCTGACCCGCCAGAATTCCCATGTTCTAATAAAGCGGTTGTTTTTATATAATTTTAAGTACTATCCGATTGGCTACCAAAACCACTAAAATCTCCTGATGTGTATGTTATGGTCGACCCCCCTATACCTGGGTAGCCAACTACCTCAATTTTATCACCGAATTGCAGAGTGCCAGAAGTAGAACCCCATATATTAACATGGGGATAAATTTTATTTGTTGGATTATCTAAATACAAAACTACAGCATCCATGTCTCCCGCTGTAGTGATATATTTAACCTCAGCTAAATTAGGATTCTCCTTAGAGCCAAAATTTGGCTCTCAATTTATTGATTCTAAAAAACCAATAAAACAAATATTTTTATACGCCCCCTCAACAACATGCCTATTGGTTAATATAATTCCTTTGGGGTCAATAATAGTCCCCGATCCACTAAACCAACTATCGGCACCGTCAGTGCAAACTATTTGAACTTCCGAATTGATTTGATTTTGAGTGATTGCCTCCGAAAAATTTACGGGAGTCAATCCTAAAATAAAAATTAAGATTAGAAAAATTGTAAATTGTTTTTTCATAGCGGTATTTTTAAAAATCATTTCTAAATTTCAGGATATTTTTTATATCTGAAATTATATTATAAATTTTTATTCTCTCCTTTATTGTATATTCTTTGTTCGAAAATAGATTTTCTTTTCTTGAGGCATAGCCATACCCCAATCTTTTAATTGTATACTCATCTTCTAGCCATTAGTATGTTTTATCTTTTGTATTAATAAGATAAACATAATGACGCCCTTTTTCATCTCCATCTTCTTTGCAACGTTGAGTTATAAATTTTATATCATTATTACCGTTTTCTCTTTTATATTTCTTTATTATTTTAAGATTGTGGGGTAAACGAAATAATAAATAAAATAATACATAAAGAATAAAAATAGAAAAAATAATTCCTAATATATTTTCATCAATAAAAATAATTAAATTTTTAAACTTTTCCCACACAAAACTAATAGGATTTATTTCCAAATATCTTGGATGGATATGATAA
>PETS01000086.1 GCA_002781265.1 Candidatus Falkowbacteria bacterium CG02_land_8_20_14_3_00_36_14
GCGAAGCGGGCGAGAATGACAGTAAAAAATTTCGGACAATGGATATGCAAAAATACTTTAAAATTATCAAATAATATCTTCTTTAATTTCTCTAACCATCAGCCCCATCGCCAGCCAAAAAAATAAAATACCGAAGTGCAAGCTCCACCACCAATGATCAGCCGTCATCATAACTATGAGAGATAATAAAATAGACGGAATAAAAAAATTATTTTTTCTTAATCCTTTTATAAAAAAATAAACCGGCAAACTTATAAAAAACAATAAGCCGATAGGCCCGGTTTCCGCCCCTACCAATAAAAAAGTATTATGCGCCGGCTGATAATAATAGCTTGGCTGGCCGGCTATAATATCTTTTTGCATAGTCTGCGTAAAATTGCCAATGCCGGCCCCGAAAAGCCAATGATTTTTTATCAAACCACGGGCATATTCATTTAGAGTCGCTCTTTCGGTTAAGGATTTTGCTTCCAGCCGAGTTTCTGGGAAAAAACGAGTGGATACTAAATCGCCGTAAATATTATATAAGATAAAAATCATTATGCCTGACAGTAAAATTATTTCTAAAATTATTTTCTGCTTTTTAAAATCATGATTTTTAATAAATATGCCAAGCATAGTAGAAATGCCAGCCAATAATCCAATCCAAGAGCCGCGGGAAAAAGTAAAGAACAAAGCTAAAATAAAAATAAAAAATAAAAAATAAAAAATAAAAAGTAATTTATTATTTAATTTAATATTATTGGTTTCCAGCCGAAAAGACGCGTATTGCCAAATTAAAATAATTAAACTGATTGCCAAAATCCCGCCCAGCATATTAGGATGGTCCAAGCCCCCGTAAGCGCGCAGCCATCTTTCGGGCCAAGCGCCAATTTTAACAACTTCTATAACCGACACTCCTAAATCCGACGAATTATGGAGAGCCATCCCCAGCCATTTGCTGCCAAAGCTTGATTGGGAAATAAACTGGCTAATCCCTAAAATAGCTTGGATAAGTATGCCGACCAATAAACCGGCTAATAACTTAATTTTATTAAAATTAACGCTTACTATCAGCCAAAAAAGGCCTATGGCCAGCAAGAATCTTAAATAGGCATAAACGGCCGTGACTTTATCGGCGGCAAAAAAAATGGAAATAAAAATCATTAATTCCAAACCGGCAATCAGCCACCAGTATTTTAATTCCCAATTTTCAATTTTCAATTTCCAATTATTCTTTTTATTATAAATAAAATTAAAAATCAATAAAATTATCAATAATATATCAGTGCCATACAAGCTGATGGTGCCGTATTCGGAGTAGCCGCCGTTAATCATGCCGGCCTTTATAATCCAGCGAGTCTGCCAGGGCAACAAAAAAACCAGCAGATACAATCCGTATTCTATTATCTTTCTAATTTTCTTCATATTCATTATTGCCATTCCGGCCCCCGAACCAGAATCCAGGGTAAGCCCGTAGCAAATATTGTTTCTATGCAAACATTTGGACATTACCGTTCCTGCCTCTAACTCCTGGATTCAGACTATCCGAAAACTGCGTCCTTCTGTCATTCCCGCGAAAGCCTGCCTGCTCGCCTCGCTGAAGCTATGGCGAAGCGGGCCGGCAGGCAGGCGGGAATCAATAATTTGTCTAATATTAAACCTTTCTTGATTCACGATCAAGTCGGGAATGACAAAAAAAATAGTTTTCGGACAGCTGGAATGACAAAAAAATTTTTATATATTAAATCCTCTAATCTTCTCTATCCATCTTTTTCTGTATTCCTCCCGCCGGTCATTGGCGTGCATTTTTATAATTTGATCGTTTATTGCTACTTGCCGGCCGATATTTTTCAATTCTTTTAAGGCCGCGGGCATTAATTTAATCTGCCAGCTTTGAAAATTTTTTTCCAAACCGCCGAATAACAAATCCATTATGTCCCGATAAAAAGAAAAGTCATCCCGCTTAATCAATCTCCGGCCGGCGATATTTTTCATCCGCCAATTGGGCAAATATTCTTTTAGCCAATCATTATTGGCAATAAATTTTTCATAAGCGCTGTTGTTATTGTAAATCGGAACTAAGCCGGCCAGCCAGTAAATGAAATAAATATCATAAACCTCCTTGTCATCCTGAACGGAGTGAAGCCTGCCTGCTCGCCTCGCTGAAGCTATGGCGAAGCGGGCCGGCAGGCAGGGATCCCGTAGTTTATTTTCCTCAACGAAATTCTTCGCTCCGCTCAGAATGATGGAAGAATTTAGCATTAAATTTTTTAAATCCATGGCCTCTTCGCTGATATAAAAATTCAAGCAAATTTTATCGCGCGTTTTTCCCGGCCGGGGGCGTAAGCGCAATATTTTAGCCAAAACTACGCAAAAAAATCTAGTCAACCAGACTCTTTTTCTTTCTGTAATTATAAAAAAATCAATATCGCTTCCATCCCTTAAATTATGCGCGCCCATAATATTGCTGACCGCCGCCATTTTCAGCCAAGGAATAAATTTAAAAACTTGCATTACCCGGAGAGCTTTTTTGAATTTTCTGTCAGTATAAATATATCTGTCCTGCCTGATTTTTATTATTTCATCTCGTCCCTGCAAAAAATAAAATCCGTCTTTATTTTCCAAAATATCGTCTATCCGATTGCTTTCCAAAACGTTCTTAACTTTTCGTAGAGACGCAAAATTTTGCGTCTCTACGCCAACATATAAAAATTTCCATACTTCAAAATCGGTCAAAGGAAAATCAAAAATGTCAAAAAAAGCAATTGTTTTTACAATTGCCTCCTTTAATATAATATTATTTTTATTTAATTTTTCCATATTTTTTTATCATCATAGAAAGAAACGTTTTTTACTCCCGTCATCCTGAGGAGCGTTAGCGACGAAGGATCCCGAAATTTGCACACCGTCCGTTTTGCAACGGGATTCTTCACTCCTCCGCCATCCGCCAACAGGCGGAGGCGGATTCGTTCAGAATGACGATTAGTTATTCTTCTTCCTCGGTCTTGGTTTTATCCAGAGCCATCGGCTCAATGGTTGATTCTTTGTCTGTAATCCTGACCACGTCTTTGTCAATTTTTTTAAATTCCTTATAAGCGCTATTATAATGGCTGACAGTCGTATTCATACTGATGCCTAATTTTTTCATAAAGCTGTCATAGCTCATTATGTGCTTGCTTAATTTTTCCACGTTTGCCCTGATGCCTTTGGCGCTTTCTTCAATCTGCAAAGCGCGCAGTCCCTGCAATACCGTCTGTAAATAAGCCAAGAACGAAGTGGGCGAAACAATGATCACGCGCTTGTCTTTAAAAGCGTATTCAATCAAATCCCGCGTATTAATTTTGACCGCGCCGATTTTATTTATTAATAAATCATAATAAATGGCCTCGGAAGGAATGAACATAAAGGCAAAATCCATGGTTTTTTCCGCCGGCTTGATGTATTTGCTGGTTTCGTCAATGCGCAGCTTTAAATCCTGCTTGAATTGCTTTTCCAGTTTTTCCTTTAATTCCGCGTCATTGGTATTTAAAATTTTTTCATAATTTTCCAAAGAAAATTTTGAGTCAACGGGAATAATTTTATCCTTGACAAAAACCACCGCGTCCACGATGCTCCCGTCCTTGAAGCCGTATTGCATCTGGTATGAATTCGGGGGCAAAACGTTTTTTAAAGTTTCCTCCAGAAAATATTCCCCTAGAACTCCCCTCTGCTTCGGATTTTTTAAAATATCCTGCAGATTCTGCAGTTGCGCGGAAAAATTTATTACCTGCCTGTTGGTTTCATCCAGTTTGGTCAATCTTTCCGTGACTGCGGAAATAATTTTAGCCGACTGGCCGATTTGCGTCTGCGTGGCTTTATGGGTTTCCGACAGTTTGGCATCCATGGTTTGCCTCATATCCTTGTTCTGCTCCCTGAGTTCCCGGTTCTGCTCAACCATTTGCGCCAGCCGTTCCATGATGGCCGTTAGGCCATCTTTATGGCTTTCGTCTTTTTTACGCGTTAGCAAAAATATAATAACTATAATACCTATTATTAGCAATATTAATAAAATTGTTATAATTTGATCTGACATAAATTATAGATGAATAATGAATTATGAAGTATGAATTATGGGGCTATATTTCAAATATTAAATTATTCTTTATTCATAATTCATTATTAATAGTTTACCAATAATAATCAAACCCCGCAACTCTTGCCTATATCTTTTTTTTAATGTATAATATTATTCATTGTTTCAAGGTTTTAAAAATTAAAAAATTAAAAATTAAAAATTAAAAGAATATGCCCAACTTCATAAAAATAAGAGGAGCGCGGGTCCATAACCTGAAGAATATCAATTTGGAAATTCCGCGCGATAAATTAGTGGTGCTTACCGGACTTTCCGGCTCCGGCAAATCCTCTTTGGCATTTGACACTATTTACGCCGAAGGGCAAAGGCGGTACGTGGAATCATTATCGGCTTACGCCCGCCAATTTGTCGGGCTGATGGATAAAGCCGATGTGGATTTGATTGAAGGCCTGTCGCCGGCTATTTCCATTGACCAAAAATCCGCCTCCCACAATCCCCGCTCCACTGTCGGCACTGTCACGGAAATTTATGATTATCTGCGCCTGCTTTACGCCCGCATTGGCGTGCCTCATTGCCCGCGTTGCGGAAAAAAGGTAAAAGAATACAGCCAAGATGAAATTATTGCGCAAATTTTGGAATCATATTTAAATAAAGAAATATACATATTATCTCCTATTGTTAAAGATAAAAAAGGAGAGCATAAAAATATTTTGGAGCCGATAGCCAGAACCGGCTTTAGCAGAGTCAGGTTTGACAACGCCATCTACACCTTGGAAGAAGCGGAGGATATGAGCGTGGATAAGAAAAAAAAACATACGGTTGATGTGGTTATTGACCGGATGGCGGTGACTAAAAATAAGGAAGATCTGGCCCGCTTGAACGAAGCGATTGAAAAAGCGCTGGAATTGAATAACGGATTGGTAACAATTGCGCCCATCAACCCCTCTGATAAGGCCAGTTTTGCCATAGCTTCAGCGAGGCGAGAGGGTAAAGAGGGTTCTTTTATTGCCAAGAATGACGTACAAAAGTTAAACAAAAAAAATCCCCCCCGCCCCCTTTATCAAGAGGGAGGTATCGAAAACACCTATTCCCGCTTATTCGCCTGCACCGCCTGCGGCATCAGCTTGTCCGAACTGGAACCGCGCAATTTTTCTTTTAACTCTCCCCACGGCGCTTGTCCAAAATGCTCGGGATTGGGAACAAAATTGGAAATTGATTCGGAATTAATTTTAAATTCCAATTTAACCATCGCCCAAGGCGCCATTAAGCCCTGGTCGCATAATACGGCCGGAGGCGGATCTTGGCTGATGCGCATATTGGGAACTGTCGCCCAGAACCACGGTTTTGACCTTAATACTCCCCTGAAAAACTTAAGCCCCGAACAGCTTAATATCGTGCTTTTCGGCTCCGGAGATAAAAGCTATGATGTTGATTATGCCAGCAACCGCTTTTCCGGAGAATTAACCACGGAATTTGAAGGCGTCATCCCCAATCTGGAAAGAAGATACAAGCAGACCGAGTCGGATTATGTGCGTAAAGAGATTGAAAATTATATGCGCGTTTTAATCTGCCCCGCCTGCGCCGGCAAGCGCTTAAAGCCGGAAGCGCTGGCCGTCCGAGTAGCTGATATGTCAATTGATGATATTACCAGCTTGCCAATCCAGGAAACGAAGAAATTTTTTATCCGCCTTGAAAATTCCAAACTTTTAACCGCCCGCGCCAAAGCCATAGCCGGCCAGATATTAAAAGAAATAAAAACCCGCTTGATTTTTCTTTCCAATGTCGGCCTGGATTATTTGACGCTGGGACGCTCTGCCAATACCCTGTCCGGCGGCGAGGCGCAAAGAATCAGATTGGCCACCCAAATCGGCGCCAATTTAATGGGCGTATTATATATACTGGACGAACCGTCCATCGGCCTCCATCAAAAAGACAACGACAAGCTGATTGATACTTTAAAAAAACTCCGCGATCTCGGCAACACGGTTATCGTGGTGGAACACGACGAAGCCATGATGCTGGCCGCGGACTGGCTGATAGACATCGGCCCGGGCGCGGGCGAGCATGGCGGAGAAATTATTTTTTCCGGACCGCCGGCCAAAATCAAGGCCTGCAAAAAATCCTTAACCGGCAAATATTTATCCGGCCATGTTTCTATTCCCGCCCCCAAAAATTATCGGCGGGGAAATGGCCGCGTCTTAAAAATATTAGGCGCCGAAGCCAATAATTTGAAAAATATTGACATCTCTTTCCCATTAGGAAAATTTATCGCTATTACCGGCGTTTCCGGTTCGGGAAAATCCACCTTAGTGACGGATATTTTGGCTAACGCGCTCAACCAAAAATTTTATCGGGCTAAAGCCACAGTCGGCAAGCATAAGGATATTAAAGGCGTCGGCTTTATTGATAAAATAATAAATATTGACCAGTCGCCTATCGGCCGGACACCGCGCTCCAATCCGGCCACTTATACAGGCGTTTTCACGCCGATCCGCGAATTATTCGCCTCTTTGCCGGAAGCTAAAATCCGCGGCTATAAATCCGGCCGTTTTTCTTTTAATGTGGTCGGAGGGCGGTGCGAGACCTGCGCCGGCGACGGCCTGGTCAGAATTGAAATGCAGTTTCTGCCCGACGTTTACGTGGAATGCGATGTCTGCCACGGCCGGCGCTACAACCAGGAAGCGCTGGAAATATATTATAAGGACCGCCGCGGAGACGGAGACGGAAAAAATATTTCCGAGGTATTAAATATAACCGTGGAAGAAGCGCATAAATTTTTCAAGAATATTCCCTTGATCCAGCAAAAGCTTATGACTTTGGAAGAAGTGGGGCTGGGCTATATTAAGCTGGGGCAATCAGCCACTACCTTGTCCGGCGGCGAAGCGCAAAGAATAAAGCTAGCTACGGAACTTTCCCGCCGAGGCACGGGCAAAACCCTTTATATTCTGGACGAACCGACTACCGGCCTGCATTTTGACGATATTAAAAAGCTTCTCCATGTCCTGAATAAGCTGGTAGACAAGGGTAATACTGTCATAATTATTGAGCATAATTTAGACGTGATAAAATCAGTTGACTGGATTATTGACTTAGGGCCCGAGGGCGGAGACAAAGGCGGTTATATCATCGCCGAAGGAAACCCCCTTAATGTAGCTAAAAATAAAACCAGCGCCACCGGCCAGTATCTGGCCAAGGTGCTGAAGTAAATCTATAAATCAAGCATCATTCTGAACGGAGCTAAATTAAATCGTCATTCTGAACGGAGCGAAGCGCAGTGAAGAGAATCCCGCGGATAGAAGAAATCCGTGAACGTTGCATAAAATCACGGGATCCTTCGGCCTTGCGGCCTCAGGATGACGATATTAAAATTATGAAAACAAAAGGAGGATACGTATATATTACTACCAATAAAAGGCATACGGTATTGTATACTGGAGTTACTGCCGATATAGGAAAAAGAATTTGGGAACATAAAGAAAAACTATATAAAAATAGTTTTGCTTATAAATATAACGCAGATGTTTTAATATATTACGAAACTTTTGATGATATTGAATCTGCTATTTCAAGAGAAAAACAAATAAAAGGATGGACAAGAAAAAAGAAAATTGATTTAATAAATAGAAATAACCAAAATTGGCGGAATTTGTCTGATGATTTATAAACTCACCGTCATTCTGGACGAAGCTGAATCAAATCGTCATTCTGAATCCGCCAGCTAGCGAATTTAGAATGACGATAAAATAATTTTTTATTTTCCGCTATTGGTTGTCTCAATCTTAATTTCCCGGCCGTCGCTTATCATCTTAATCGTCCCGTCCCAATCGGTCCGGTAAACTTTTACCTCTGCCCGGGATAATCTATTGAGCACCCGCCGGCTGGGATGGCCAAAATCATTCTCGCCGACCTGGATAACCGCCATTTGCGGATTAACCGCGTCTAAAAATTCTTGGCTGGTAGAAGTGTCCGAACCTTGATGCCCGGTCTTTAACACATCAACGCTTAAATCAATCTTATCCGCCACTAATTTTTTTTCTATTTCCTCTTCAATATCTCCGGGAAATAAAAATTCAGTTCGGTTATAAACCAATTTTACCACCAGCGAGCTGTTATTTAAATTTTTTACGGACTGGCCAATCAAGCTATCCGGCGGATATAAAATTTCCAATCGGCAATTGCCTGATAAATCAATTGTCTGGAGCTTGTTAATTATTGTTAAACTTATTTTTTTCTCCCTGACCAAATCCTGCCACGCCAAATAGCCGGGAACGTCATGCATCACGCCGGTGTATAATATTTTTTTTACTTTATATCTTTTAATAACGTCTATCAGCCCGGTCACATGATCGTCGTGGGGATGGCTAAGAATCATCAAATCAATCGTCCGGTCCCACCAGGGCAGATTCTCCGACAATCTTTTTATCACTGTATTATCCGGCCCGCCGTCTATCAATATATTCTGTCCCGCCGGCGCTTTAATTAAAATTGAATCCCCCTGCCCCACGTCCAAAAAATCCACTTCCAAATTTGTTTCCGCTTTAAAAGTTAACCAAAAAAAAGGAATAGCCGTGAACATCACTGCTATTCCTAAAATCAATAATATTTTATACAATCTTTGCGGCATAATTAAATTATATCATTACTGTCATTCCCGCGAAAGCGGGAATCCATGTTCATCGCCTTAGCTTTATCCCCGCCTCCGCGGGGAAGATAACTGAAATACTATACACTAGAAGTGCATAGGTTACAGTTTGTTTAACTCATTATTTTAAATAACTGTTCAAGCTGGGACAATAAAATAATGGTAAATAAAAAAATCACAGTTACCGAAGAAGCTATGGCCGGGTCTAATAATATTTTCTATAAAATATTATTATTTTATTTTGCAAAAATTTATTTTGAGTTAATTTTATTTAAATTTAATTGAGTTAATTATTTTTTCAAATATATTTTTCGTTTTCTCGGGATTTTCCAAATCAGTTGCAGATGTCTAGATACGAAAATAATTATTATTATTTAAAAATGTATAATAATATTCATTAATAAAACCTTCTTGATTATCAATACTTCTACCTTTATATTGAATAAAAAATTTTATACCTTTTATATTATTTATTTCTATTTTTTCAATAGAATTAATTACTCCGCAAGAATCTGTTTCCTTGCACATATTTTTTAAATAATTATTTTCCCATTCTATTAAATTGTTATAATCCATTATATTATTTTGACTGTTTATCTGATATATTATTTGAGAAAAATCATTTTTATTTTTCGGTTTAATCGTATTATTTTGTTCTATAAACAGACCTGGTAAAACAAAAGAGAAATATTTATTAGAAAAAATATTTTCATCATTATTGTTTAAATTCATACCGCATTTACCCTGAAAAAATAAATCAATTTTACATCTTATGCCGTCAATTCCATTATTAATAAAACAGACTTCTATATTCTCCCCTTCTCTTTCATAAATTTCAATTTTTCCGCTTTTAAATATGCAAAATTCTTCTGCTTCAGATAGGTTTTCTTTAACTTCTTTGGAGCTTGTTGCAAGATTAAGATTGGATTTGTAATGATTAGATTCTGTTCGCTGAGAGCATCCTGATAATATAAGAATTATAATTAAAACTATAAAGATTTTTTTCATAATTATTAATAATAAAAATTGGCTTTGTTGCACAAATCCGCTTGCGGATTTGTGATATAATATAGATATATTAACA
>PETS01000047.1 GCA_002781265.1 Candidatus Falkowbacteria bacterium CG02_land_8_20_14_3_00_36_14
TAAGCACGGCAATTACAGTTGTTTTGTTTGCCCGACGGTAAAAATGGCCAAAGAAATAAAGGAAACACTCGGGTTGTCATATACCCTTTTTTTAGGTAGATTGTCTCACTGCGATTCCCTGGTTAATTAGCAAGTATCATAATTACATTATAGCATAAAAATCAAAAAGCTTGACAATATAATAATATTAGATAAAAATTATAAAATAGGAGGGTTGATCTTTTTATAAAATTAATTTGGCGGAAGTAAACCCCGTTAAAAGAAAGCTTTCGATTTCAGCAAAGGCTTTCTTTTAACGGGGTAAATAGCATTTAAACTTTCATTAAGGAGAAATAATTATGCCAGTTAATACAATAGTAGATGTGGATTTTATAAGAAAGTTATCTGATGTTTTTAAAAAGCCTTTTGGAAGATCAGGATATAATAGCCATTTTTTAGATGTGTTAGATGAAGAGAATTTAAGATTTGAACCGATTATTTGCGAAGAATGCAGGAATACTTTAGGAATCAAGGTAATTTCTAAAAAGAATAACCAATTTAGCGCTGTAATTATTTCGGAAATAGGAAGCATAATGATTGTTTTAGGAATTCATCCTGATAGCCATTCTATCATTTGTAATAAATACGGAAAATCCAATACTGATATAATGTTTCAGACAAGATTATTTTTATGCAATAAATGTAGAGTCCCCAGTAAAGATTTTCTTATTCCCATCGCTCTTATATCAAGCGCAGTAGCCAGTGATTTAAAAAATACGCCAATTATTACCACCAATATGCCTAATTTTGATCCTGATTTAGGGTGCTGGATAACAATTTTAGTAGCAAAAGAAAATGGCGACAATGGCATGAAAATGTTTTTAAATTTGCAGACAAATTATGAAGAATTCAGAATAATTCTTAGTATTCCAGCCCTAAGAGAGCATATGAAACGATTTATATAATTAATAAACAAACCATAGTCAAAAAAGATTATGGTTTTTTTATTTTTTACCCTTGATTTTTTTGCTGTTTTTTGTTATCTTAAGGGTATAATCAGGCACAACCTGATTTTTTATCAATAAAAATATTTTATAATTTTATATTATGTCCGGGCATTCAAAGTGGGCGACAACTAAAAGGCAGAAAGCTACCGTGGACGCCAAGCGGGGAGCGATTTTTACTAAGCTGGGAAACTTAATCGCTATGGCCGCCAGGGAAAAGGGAGGCGATCCGAATGCGAATTTTTCTTTAAGAATGGCGGTAGGCAAGGCCAAGCAGGCGAATATGCCCAAGGAAAACATTGAACGGGCGATAAAGCGCGGTACTGGCGAGTTGGCCGGCAACGCTATTGAAGAATTGATTTACGAGGGTTTTGGGCCGGCGAAATCGCAGTTTATAATCAGATGCTTAACGGATAATAAAAATAGAAGCGCGTCCAATATCCGCCATATCTTTACCGAATATGGCGGTTCGCTGGGATCGGTTTTATGGAATTTTTCCCAGAAAGGAGTAATCAGGATTGTCAAAGATGAATTAGACAAGGCAAATTTAGACAAAGAAATTTTTGAACTGGAATTAATTGATGCTGGCGCTGAAGATTTTTTAAGCGAAGAAGAAGGATTGATAATTTATACTAAAATAGAAAACTTGCAGGCAGTCAGGCAGTTTTTGGAAAATAATAATCTAGCGGTTGAGTCAGCCGGTATAGAATATGTCGCCAAGGAAAATTTAACCGTGAGCGAAGAAGAAAAGGATAAAATAGAAAAATTTATAGAAGCGCTGGAAGATAATGAAGACGCGGCCGACTATTATACTAATATTGATATTTGAAATAAAATAAAAATTGTGAAAAATAAGAAAGCAAATATTATTTTAGGCATAGATCCGGGCTTGGCGGATACGGGCTACGGGCTGATTGAAAAGAATAACAACCAATTAACCTGTTTGGCCTATGGTTCAATTAAAACAAAAGCCAAAATAGAGATGGCTGGCCGGCTGGAAATAATAAATAAAGAATTAAATAAAATAATTAAAAAATACCAACCGGATTTAATCGCCGTGGAAGAATTATTTTTTTGCAAGAACGTAAAAACAGCTTTAATAATCGGGCAGGCGCGCGGAGTGATAATGCTTACGGCCAAGCAGAGAAAAGTTCCTTTGGCTGAATATACGCCTTTACAGATTAAGCAGGCGGTTTCATCTTACGGCCGAGCCGGTAAACAGCAGGTGCAAGCTATGGTAAAATTGCTTTTAAAATTGTCGCAGACACCGAAACCGGACGATGCCGCCGATGCCTTAGCCGCCGCTATTTGCGCCGCCAATTCAACAAATTTTAAATTATAAGGGACTGCCGCCAAATGCCATTTTGCCAATCTCGCTTCAAAAGCGCATTCGGCGGCAGTCCCTATAAATATGGATTATGCCAAAAATATTTAAAATCGTTTCTATAGCATCTGAAGTAGCCCCTTTTTCCAAAAGCGGCGGTTTGGGCGATGTGGTCAGAAGCTTGCCCAAAGCTTTAAAAAGATTGGGCAATGAAATAATTGTTATCACTCCTTTTTACGGGCAGATTATTGATAAGAGAAAGCATAAGTTGAAGTTGATTTATAAAGATATTAATGTTTATCTTAATTCAGAAGATACAGTTAAGGTAAATTATTGGCAGGGTTATTTAATGAAAGGCCTGCCGGTTTATTTTATAGAAAACAAAAAATATTTTTCCCGGAGAAAAACCATCTACGGCTCCAGCCATGAAAACGCCCGTTTTTTGATTTTTGACATCGCCGCTTTAAAACTGATCACTTTATTGAAGTTTGAAGCCGATATTGTCCATTGCCATGATTGGCAGACAGGACTGATACCTTATTATTTAAAAACAGATTTCCGCTATTCTAAAACTTTAAGAAAAGCCAAAACTATTTTTACCATTCATAATTTAGTTTTTCAGTTTGGCAAGAACTGGTGGGAGGCGCCGGCGCGTAAGAAAGATTACGGCAAAAGCAGAATTCCCCATTTGGCTGATTCTAAAATTGAATATGTTAATTTTGTCAAACGGGCCATTCTTTCCGCGGATGCTATTACCACCGTCAGCGAACAATACCGGGAAGAGATTATGACTAAAATATTTGGCCAGGATTTGCATAGAATTTTGCGCAACCGCGAAGACCGGCTATTCGGCATAATTAACGGAATAGATTATAACGCCTATAATCCGGCCAAAGATCCGGGGCTTTTCAAAAATTATGATTATAAAAAAATCCATCGGAAAAAAATAAATAAAGAATATCTTCAGAAAAAGTTTAATTTGCCTGTCAATAAGGACATCCCTTTAATTTGCACTACTTCGCGCATAACTTTTCAAAAGGGTTTTGAGCTGATACTAAAAATTTTAGAACAGCTTGTCCTTTTAGATATCCAGTTTGTTTTTATCGGTTCCGGCGATAAGATTTATATCAGAGAATTGCAAAAATTATCCAAGAAATATCCGCAAAAAATTATTATTATGCCTTCGCATGAGCAAAACCAAAAATATGAGACGCTTGTTTACGCCGGCTCCGATATATTTTTGCTCCCCTCCCACCATGAGCCGTGCGGCATTAACCAGCTGATAGCCATGAGATACGGCTGCGTCCCGATTGTCAGAAAAGTAGGGGGCCTTTACGACACGGTGGAAAATTTTAATCCCCTGGAAAAGGAAGGCACCGGATTTATCTTTAACCAATTCAACGAATTCTCGCTTTATGGCGCTATTGTCAGGGCTCTGGAAACTTATAAATACAGAAAGGCGTGGCGGGATATAATAGTCAGAGCCATGAAAGAATCAAACAGCTGGGAAATTCCGGCTAAAAGTTATATTACTTTATATAAAAAAACCATAAAAATAAATAATGAAAAATAATATATGCTTTGGATTAATTTTTTGCATTTATACCAGCCGGCTAATGCCAGCGCCCATACGATAAAAGAGGCAACTAAATTAAGCTATTGGCGCTTGGTCAGGGCGTTGGAAGAAAATCCTAAAATAAAATTTACTTTGAATATTACCGGCTGTTTGTTATTGCGTTGGGATGAATTAGGTTTTTCGGATTTAATTAAAAGAATTAATAATTTAATTAAAAAAGGGCAGATTGAATTAACCGGAAGCGCCGCTTACCATCCTATCTTGCCCCTTATTCCCTCGGAAGAAATTAAGCGGCAGATTGAAGAAAACGAGTTTATTTTAAAAAGATATTTAAGCAAAGAAATTAAGCTTAGAGGTTTTTTTCTACCAGAGATGGCTTATAGTAAGCAAGCGGCAAAAATAATAAAAAAAATGGGTTATGAATGGCTGATTTTAGATGAGATGGCTTATAGCGGCAAATTAAACCAGGCGGATTTAAATAAAGTTTATTTAGATTACGCGAGCGGCCTTAAGATCATTTTTCGCTGCCGCGCTTTATCAAAAAATTATGTGCCGGACAAGCTTTCGCGGATAATTAAAGACGGCGGAGACAATGGCAAAATATTTATAACCGCCACTGACGGCGAATTATACGGCTTAAGGCATAAAGACCCCACCGGCGAGTTTGAAGAATTGCTTAAATATAAAAATTTAACCACGGCGACAATTTCAGAGTTTATAAGCAAAAGTAAAAAGTTAGAGAAAATAAAACTGCTAGCCAGTAATTGGGAAACAACAGCAGATGATTTAAATAAAAAATTACCATATGCTTTATGGTTTGACAAAAGAAATTATTTGCAGTTAAAATTATGGGAGTTGGCTAATTTGGCTTATAAAACTGTTGTTAAAAATAAAAAAGATAAGAATTATTACTGGGCGTGCTGGCATTTGGTACGCGGTTTGTCCAGTTGCACCTTTTGGTGGGCGAGCGGCAAGGATTTAGGGCCGTTTAGCCCGATCTCATGGGGGCCGGATGAAGTCATCAGGGGAGCCGATGATCTGATTCGGTCAATTCGGACGCTGGCCAACATCAAGACTTTAAAAAATAAAATTAAAGGAGAAAAAATATATTTAAGAATATACCAAATGATTTGGCAGAAACATTGGATTTATTATTGGAAAAAATAAAGACAATGCCAGTCGGCGAATATATGCAAAAATTGTAAATTGTATTGGCTATATTCGCGTTATATTATATGAATATAATAAATAAACTTTTTGACGAACAATTTGTAATTAATCTTTTTAAGAAAAGAGTATTGCCCGAATACCCTAATTTTAATAACATTAAAAGGGTGGAGATTATCCCCTGTAAAAAGTATATCTGGGAAGAAACCTACCATGTGGTTATTGAATTTAAAACTTTTTTTACGAATAAGGAAGGAAAGGCCAAAAAATTGTCTATTTATTGCTCGGCGCACAGTAATGAGCCGAGGAAAAATGTTTATGATGGCTTAAAATTTTTATGGAATCATGGTTTTAATAAGGGCTATCTTTCCATCCCCCACCCCTTGTTTTATTCTCATCAATTCAAGGCCATTTTTTATCGGGGAGCCAATGGGCGCAATCTTTATCGTTTTATTCGGGAAAAAAATTTAAAAGAAATTAAAGAAATTATTCCCAAAGCCGCCGCTTGGTTTGCTAAGTTGCACAAAATTCAAACAAAAAATGCCCATAATTTTAACAGAAAGAATAGCCGCATTGAAACTGTCATCCCCGGGATAGAGCATATTTTAGAAAGAATTAAAGAGCATTATGAGGAATATTATGAAGATTATAAAAAAATGCATGAGATATTTAATAAAAAAGAAAAAGATTTTTTCGCGTCCACTGCAAAACGCTGGTTAGTCCATGGCGATGCTCATCCGGAAAACATAATTAAAATGAGCAAAAGAAAAATAGCGGTGATTGACTTTACCGATCTTTGCCTTTCTGATTTTGCCCGCGATTTGGGCGCATTCACCCAGCAAGTTGAATTTATGTGCAACCGCAAAATCGGCAATCCGGAGTACGCGCGAAAAATAAAAGATTTATTTTTGGAAAATTATTTACATTGTTCTAAAATAATACTAAACAATTCCTTAAAGGAGCGCATAGATAATTATTATAATTGGACTGCTATCCGTACCGCCACCTTTTTTCTTTTAAAATATAACCCGGAGCCGGAACGAGCTCGGCCTTTAATAGATAAGGTGCGCCATAATTTAAAAATATAAAAAAATAATTTTATTTAAAACTTTATAAATTTATTTCTATATGCTAATTGATCTTCAGTTACATTCTAATTATTCCGATGGTTATTTAACGCCGACGCAGGTAGTTAAGTTTGCTTTTAAAAGAGGCATAAAAATAGCGGCTCTTACTGACCACAATACGGTTAGTGGTTTGGGTGAGTTTCGCCGGTCATGCAAGAAATATAAAATAAAGCCGATTACCGGCCTAGAGCTTTACGCTAAAGTCGGCCATAAAAAAATAAATTTACTTTGGTATAATTTTGACGATAAAGATCCCGGCCTGCATAAAATTTTAAGGAACAGCCAGATAAGAAGGCGCAGCCGAGTGAGAAAAATTTTAAATAAGTTAATAAAAAAATATAAATTTGTTTTGAATGTTGAAAAAACATTGGATAAATACAATCATTATATACCCTTAAATCACATCATTGATGAAATTTGGGAAAATGGAAGAAATAAAAAAATTATTAAAAAAGCATTAGGCAATAAAAATTCCAGAGAAGAAGAAATAATAGGAGGATTTTTTTATAATCGCGATATCGCCGTTCTGCATGAAAGCTATATAAATATTGAAAGAATATTGCGTTTAAGAAAAAGAATCGGCGGGCAGATTATTTTAAATCATCCGGGGAAAAATAACCAATTAGGCAGGGAGTTTATAATTAAAGTAAAAAAATTGGGATTTGACGGCATAGAAGTTATGTCGCCGCACCATTCTTTGGGAGGGGTAATGTACGCGCAGTTTATCGCTCGCGAGTTTGATTTTATAGCTACCGGCAGCTCCGACTTCCATCGTTTTGAAGGCGGTAATTATGCTATTCAAAATTCCTGGGACTATTTTAAGGTTGACGCGAAATTTTTAAGAAAGATTAAAAAAATAATAGGATAAAATAATGCTTCACCATTTAATATTTGAGGGGGCGGAGCTCTCGGGCAAAAGCTGGCTCATGTCCCGAATCTATGATTACCTTGAGCCGAAATACAATCAAAGCGACCGTATTTTGGACGGCTGCCATTGGTTTAATTGCGATGTCGGCGTTTACGGCACTAAGCACGGTCGGCCAATAATAAAAAATTACCTGAGAATTTTTAAAACGCTGGCTAAAAAAAATTTATTAATAGAAAAATTGCATTTATCAGACATAGTTTATAACCGCCTGCACAACCAAAAAGAAATTAATTACAGCGCTATTGAAAAAGATCTTGTTAAATTAAATTTTAAAATTATATTAATAACATTTCCTGAAGATAAAAAAATATTAAATAAAAGGATTAAGGACCGCCTTAATTTATATCCCCATTATGAAAGAATCTTGCAGAGTCCGGATTGGTATTTAAACCAGCAAAGGCAGTATCTGGCAGAAATCAAAAAAACTTCCATTCCCTATTTAATAATAAAGACCGATAAATTGCCGGATAATAAATTAGTTATTAAAATATTAAAATGGATGGGAGAGAAATAAAAGGGGACTATTTTCAGTCCCCATAATGCGTTTGTTTGGCGATGTTTACATGGTGATAATTCCCAGTTTGATAAGATCATGATATGCATACAAAAAACAAATAACTCCACTTGCCAGCCAGGCAAGAGCTACAAGACCATCATCTCTTTCGTTCCTAATAGCATGAAAAGTGAAGTAAACTAATGATAAAACAGTGAAGAAAATTTCAACAATTAATAATCCCATGAGTTCCTCCTTTCATAATGGTTAATGTTTTTTATAACAAATAAATAAAATGAACAGTTATAACATTTTATATTAACATAATATTAAAAATTTGTCAATAGTTGTACTGTTGCAGAGTCAAAGCTACCTTCTGTGGATAATTA
>PETS01000002.1 GCA_002781265.1 Candidatus Falkowbacteria bacterium CG02_land_8_20_14_3_00_36_14
TTTAAATTATCAAACACCCCTGGAATTCTCAAAAGTGTTACCGATGTACTCATCTTGTACAAGAAGTTTTTTATTTTTATTTTTTATGTTATAATTATATAGAAGCAAATTATAATTCTTGATTTACTAAAATATGGAAATAAAAAATAAATTTATCGTTTTTTTTCTTATATTCACTTTTGTCGCTACTTCCGGATTCGGTATTAAAGGTTGTGAATCGCGAAAGACCAAAGAAGCTATGGCGCCGATTGTTTTGAATTATTGGCGCGTTTGGGACGGGCCGGATGCTTTTAGCGATATAATAAGCAAATATACCAGTTTGCACCCTAATATAACTATTAATTATAAAAAATACCGCTATAGCGAATATGAGCAGGCGTTGTTAGAAGCTTTTGCCGAAGACCGCGGACCGGATATTTTTTCCATACATAATACTTGGGTGAATAAATATAAAAATAAAATTATTCCCTTGCCGCCAAATACTACCTTGGCCTATCAATATATGACTGGTGCCATTAAAAAAGACGTTGTGGTTGATTTACGCACTAATAAAAGCATTACTACTGAAGATTTAAAAAGGAAATATATTGATGTAATTTTTAATGACGCAGTGCTAAAAGATATAGAAAACAATAAAGAAGTAGAAAAAATTTACGGCTTACCGTTAGCCGTTGATACACTGGCTATGTTTTATAATAAGGATTTATTAAACAATGCCGGCATTACCGAGCCGCCGCAATATTGGAACAGAGAATTTCAGCAAGAAGTTAAAAAACTAACCAGACAGGATAGCCGGGGCCAAATAATCCAATCGGGCGTAGCTTTAGGCGGAGGCGAAAATATTGAAAGAGCCGTTGATATATTATCGGTTTTAATGATGCAAAATGGATCGGAAATGATGAACAATAATCAAGTTAGATTTAATCAAATTCCCGAATTCTTAAAAGATAAGAGATATAACCCCGGCCTAGAAGCATTGCGTTTTTATACTGATTTTGCCAACCCGTCAAAAGAGGTTTATAGCTGGAATAGCAATCTGGATAATTCGCTGGATATGTTTATGCAGGGAAAATTAGCTTTTATGTTCGGATATTCTTACCAAGTACCGACTATAAAGGCGCAAGCTCCGAAATTGAATTATCTTATAACCGAACTGCCTCAAATAGAAGGAAATCCAGTAAGCATAAATTTTGCCAATTATTGGTTGGAAACTGTATCAAAAAAAACTAAAAATGTTGATGCGGCGTGGGATTTTATACAATTTGCCATTAAGGAAGAAAATGTTAAATCTTATTTAACTGTATCCAAAAAGCCGTCCGCTATCCGTTCCTTAATTGACGCGCAGAAAGAAGATCCGGAAATAAGCGTTTTTGCCGATCAGGTTTTGACCGCCAAAAGCTGGTATCGGGGCGCTGACGCCATTGCGGCTGAAAAGATAATGATTGATATGATTAATGACGCGGTTTTAGGCAGAAATAAAATTGAAGATGTCATTTCCACAGGAGCTAATAGGGTACAGCAAACAATTGGCAAATAGAGTTATTTATATCATTATGAATAATAATATTAATAAAAAAATAATAATAACCTGTTTTCTTTTCTTATTTTTTTCTTATTTTTTTGTTTTCTCAAATATATGTTTAGCGCAGGATTCATTAATTGATAAAACATTAAGCGATAAATGCAAAGATCCAGGGTGTGAATTAAATGATTTAATGAGTTTAGTAATAACAATATCTGATATGATTTTAAAAATCAGCGGTTCGCTGGCTTTATTATTCTTTATTTACGGCGGAGTATTGTTTTTAATATCGGCCGGCAACAGTGAGATGGTGGAAAAAGCCAAAAAAGTATTAATCGGTTCTACCGTGGGGATAGTAATTGTATTTACCAGTTTTATGATAATCGGCTTTACCCTGTCTGCCTTAGGCGTTATTGATAGCGCCAGTAATACTGCTTGGGCAGAGGTGGGCTGGTTTAAAAAATAATAATTGAACATTAAAAATAAGAAATTAAGATTATTATGACCCCCTTTAAAGCAAATAAAATATTTTTTGATTCAGAGACGGTGGCGGAGCAATTACGTTGCGGCCGGCAGGCAAAAAAATTAAAATTAAAAGAAGCGGCTGATAGGCTGAATATTAATTATAAATATTTAGAAGCCATGGAAAGAGGAAATTTTAATGAGCTCCCGGCTGGAATTTATAAAAAAAATTTTTTAAGAGAGTATGCTATTTTTTTAGGGCTTGATTATAAAAATCTTTTGCGTATATTTAATAAAGAATTAGTTGATGAGCCGAATATAAAGAAAAGCTTATTTTCCAGGCAAATTGCTCAAACTCGTTATTTTTTAAAAATTCCTTCTATTATTAAAAGTGTTATTATAATTCTTGTGGTCATTGCTTGTTTTATATATTTAGGGGGCGCGGTTATTAAAATAATTACGCCCCCCAAGCTTTCTATAATCAGTCCGGATGATAACATTATAATTAATAATAAAATTATTAATGTAATCGGCATTACTGACGCGGAAACTCAAATTATTATTAATGATGAAATAGTTTTAAGCGATAATCAAGGGAATTTTTCAAAAATAATTAATTTAAAAGAAGGCATAAATATAATTAAAGTTACCGCTAAGAAAAAATACGGCCGGGAAAGTACAGCAGAAAGAAAAATATTAATTAGAGATAAGTAGTATGAAAAGTTTTAATATTAAATAAATTTTTTTATTATTTTATAAATAAAATAGCCATAATCTTTTTATAATTTTTAAAATATTCTAATTTAAGTAAAAATAAATGAAATAATAATAGTGTTTTTATTTTTCATTTTAAAATTCATATTATATGTCTAATAAAGAAGAAAAAACGGACGTCAGGGGTGATAAATTAACCGCTGCCGCTTCCGCAGTTGAACAAATTAAAACCAAATTCGGGGAAGGCGCGATTATGAAATTCGGTGAAGCGATAAAAACTAACGTTGATGTTGTTTCCACCGGCTGCCTTTCGTTAGATATTGCTTTAGGTATTGGCGGAGTTCCGCGGGGAAGAGTTATAGAAATTTTCGGGCCTGAGGCCTCGGGCAAGACTACGTTGGCCCAGCATATCGTAGCTGAAGTGCAGAAATTAGGCGGAATCGCCGCTTTTATTGACGCCGAGCATGCTTTGGACCCGGATTACGCGCAAAAAATCGGCATCAATATAAAAGAGATGTTAATTTCCCAGCCGGATACGGGCGAACAGGCCTTAGATATCGTAGAAACCTTAGTGCGTTCCAACGCTGTTGATGTAATAGTAATTGACAGCGTGGCCGCTTTAGTTCCGCAGAAAGAAATTGAAGGAGAAATGGGCGACTCGCATATGGGTCTGCACGCCCGTTTAATGAGCCAGGCCTTAAGAAAGCTAACAGGCATAATTTCTAAAACAAAAACTGTCGTTATTTTTATAAACCAAATTAGAATAAAAATCGGCGTTTTTTTTGGCAATCCGGAGACTACCACTGGCGGTATGGCCTTAAAATTTTATTCCTCGGTAAGAATTGAAGTAAGGCGTTCAGCCCATATTAAGCAGGGCGAAAAAATTATCGGCAACCGCGTAAAATGCAAAGTGGTTAAAAATAAAGTGTCCGCTCCATTTAAGGTCTGTGAATTTGATATTATGTATAACGAGGGGATTTCCCTTTCCGGAGATCTCTTGGATACGGCGGTAACTTACGGCGTGGTAAATAAATCGGGAAACTCTTACAGTTTTGGCGATATCAAACTTGGCGTCGGCAGAGAAAACGCCAAAAAATTTTTACGGGAAGACAAAAAACTAATGAAAGAAATTAGAAAAAAAGTAATGATTGAAGTTAAGGTGAGAGAAGCGGAGTAATTTGTAAAAATTATTTTACCCCCACACCTTGAATGCCCTGCTTTCTTGGCGCAGGGGTTGTCGCTTGCCCCCACACCCAAATCTTTGGTGTGGGGGCTTGTCGTAGGGCATAATGCTCTGTGGTCAAAATGTGGGGGTTTACATAAAAATAGAGACGCGAAATATTGCGTCTCTATTTTAAATTTATAATTTTTTTGTTATGCTCGCTCCACATATTCTCCCGTATCCGTATTAACTTTTATTATGTCGCCTTCATTAATAAACATCGGTACGTTTATTTTTATGCCAGTTTCCAGTTCCACAATTTTGGTGACGCTACCGGCGGAATTGCCTCTAACCCCGGGAGGAGCGCTGATAACTTTTAAATTAATTTTAATCGGTAATTCTACGGCCACCGGCTTGCCGTCAAAATATAAAACGTCCACATCCTCGCCTTCTTTTAAAAATTTTTCTTTGCCATTCATTTGTTCCAATGGCAGACTAAATTGTTCGTAAGTGGCATTATCCATAAAATTTGCTTCCTTTTCATTAACATACATAAAGTTAACTTTGTTTTTTTTAGTGGTTGCTTCTTCGGCTTTTTCGTTGCCTTGGAAAGTTTTTTCTAAAATATTGCCATTTATCAGATTTTTTAATTTTGTTTTCAATACTGCTCCGCCTCGCCCCATTTTATGGTGGTCGGCCTTGATAATAATATACGGTTCGCTTGTTATTTGGATGATTTTGCCGATTTTTATTTCATTTAATGTCATCATATTAATTTATCTAATAAAAGGCAATAATGCCATTATACGAGCCCGTTTAATGGCATTAGCTAATTTACGCTGGTGCCAGGTGCATGTTCCGGTTCTTTTTGTGGGCAGAATTTTCATATAAGAATTAATAAAACGGCGTAAAGTTTCTGTATTTTTATAGTCAATTTCATTTATATTTTCCGAGCAAAAAAAACAAACTTTTTCTTTTTTTATTTTATTTTCCATAGATTATTAATATTAAAATTTAAAAAGGAATATTTTCGACTTTAATTTCTTCTTCATCGGGGTTGGCGGTTTTGTTTTCTGGGCCGCTGGCGACAGGTTCGTCGGCATTAATCGCGGGTTCAGAAGAAAATTCTTCGGGCATAGGCGCTGATTCTTGCTTTTGGCTTCTTTCCGCCCCAATCCGGTCCAGCATTATCATATTCTCGGCAACTATTTCCGTGCGGTATCTTTTAATGCCGTCCTGGCCAGTCCAATTTCTGGTTTGCAAGCGGCCTTCAATATATATTTTTGAACCTTTATGAAGATATTGCCCGCAAATTTCCGCCAACCTTCTCCAGGCAACTATATTGTGGAATTCTACCTTTTCCTGCTTTTGCCCAGACTGGTCCTTCCAAATTAAATTGGTAGCGACGGCAAATGTAGCTACGGTTTGCCCCGAAGGGGTATTTTTTATTTCCGGATCTCTAGTTAGATTGCCGATAAGCATAGCTTTGTTTAAATTCATAAATTTAACATATTTGCAAAATTAATTATAAATATTGAATAAATTATTGCAAATAGATATTAGTATTAATAAATTTATAATAAATCGTCTGTATTTAATATCTTATCAAGTTTTTTATCCAAATCATCTAAATTTATTTTGTCGGTATTTTTGGTTTTTTCTTTGTTTTCTTTTTCTTCGTTCGTTTTTTCTTCGGCTATTTTTTTGGCGGCAATTTTTTCAGATATTATTTTTTCTTTATTTATTTCTAAAGCTGTCTTCTTTTTTTTAATTACAATCTGATGCCTTAGAACTTCTTTCATCATAGTGAGTAATCTGTCAATTTTTGATAATTTTTTGCCTTCTAAATCAAATTCTAATAAATTGTAATATCCAAAATTAGAGTTTTTTATCGGATAAGCCAGCCTTTTTTTGCCCCACTCTTCGCCATAGGTAATGTTGCCCTCATTGTCTTTTATTAAATTTTTTACTTTTTCTATAATAGGATTTAGCTCTTTCTCAGTGTATTCATTGGAAATAATATAAAGCAATTCATAATGGGATATTGGAGATGGTTTAGTTTTGGACATAAAATATAAAATAAATTAATTTAAACCAAAATTATTTAATAAAAAACCCCCGATATTCTCTTTTCCGATTTAAAACGGGCTAAACTTTAGGGGTAATTTGAGAATACCTTCCCAATATTATATTAAAATATTGGGTAATCCTAAAAAGGATATGGGGAAGGAATATACTTCTTAAAGAAAGAAGAATATATTAAATTGTATTAGCACTTTAACACAGGATAAAAAAAATTGCAAGAGAGGCGATTATATGCTAATGTTTTAGCAAAATATGCATTGGTTATTATTTATTTTTGCGGCAATAATTTTATTATCCGTAGTATTCGCCAACATGTCTTTAGCGCCATGGGTTCCGACTCGGAGCCGTGACTTAAAAAGAATATTTCAATTATCCCAATTAAAGCCAGATGAAATTTTTTATGATTTGGGTTGCGGTAATGGCAAGACAGTAATTTATGCCAGCAAAAATTATAAAGCCAAGGCGATTGGCTTAGAAATAGCTTTGCCTCTTTTTTTTGTTTGTAAATTGCGCCAGATATTCCATAAAGACAAAAATTTAATTTTTAAATTTAAAAATTTGTTTTCGGAAGATTTAAGCCCGGCGGATGTAATTTATTTTTTTGCCATGCCGGATAAAATTAGCGGCAGATTAAAAGATAAATTAGCAAATGAGGCAAAAAGCGGCGTGCGAATAATTTCTTATGTTTTTCCTATTAAAAATTGGGTGCCGGCAGTGGTAGATAAACCAAGCGAAAAAGATTTGCCGATTTATTTATATAAAATATAATTTATGGAATATTTTTTTATTTTAGGAAGCAATCCCGCTTTGTCCATAGCCGAACTTTTGGCTGTTTTTTCCCCGGCAAGTTCAAAAAAAATAGTAGGTGAAAATGCCTTAATTTTGGATATTAACGAAGATATATTTCCGTTAGAGCTCATTAAAAAATTAGGAGGGACAATTAAAATTGGCATATTAAAAGATGAGGTCAAAACTAATAATAAGGAAGAATTATTAGCTAAAATAATAAAATTTATAGATATAAAAAAAATTAGCGGCAAGTTTAATTACGGCATTTCTTATTATGGGAACAATCAATATAATCTTAAGCCATTGGCTATGGCCATAAAAAAATATTTGCGCCGGAGAGAAATTAATTCACGTTGGGTAAGTAGCTCCGAGCCGGTGCTTTCCAGCGTGGTCGTAGAACAGAATAAATTAGTTGTCAAAGGGATGGAAGCGGTTATTCTAAAAAATAATCAAAATAATTTTTTACTCGGCCAAACTTTAACTGTCCAGCCATTTAAAGAACTGTCATTTAGGGATTATGGCCGTCCGAAAAGGGATAACCGTTCCGGCATGGTTCCGCCCAAGCTGGCCCAGATAATGATAAATTTATCTAAAAGTAAAATAACAGATAAAATATTAGATCCATTTTGCGGTTCAGGCACAATAATAACCGAGGCCATGTTAATGGGATATAAAGATATAATCGGTTCGGATATTTCCGAAAAAGCGGTTCATGATACTAAAGAGAATATAGAATGGATGAAAGACAATTATCAATTAAAAATTACCAATTTTAAATTATTAAATAAGAGTGTTTTTAAATTATCAAAGTTTATTAAGCCCAATTCCGTTAAGGCGATAATAACCGAGCCATATTTGGGTCCCCAGAGAGGCAGTTTTGATGTTCTAAAAATAATAAAAGATTTAGAGGACCAATATGCAAAAAGTTTGCATGAATTTAAAAAAATAATAAAAGAAGACGGGCGCGTTGTTATGGTTTGGCCGGTATTTAACATAACGCAAAATATGAAATATATAAATCCAAAATTAAATGAATTTAGAATAGTAAACCCTATTTCTAGTGATTGGCGAAGCCATAGAATAATTAAATTAACAAATAGAAATACCATTATTTACGGCCGGCCCGGACAAAAAATATGGCGGGAAATTGTTATTCTAAAAAAATAGAGCGCAAGATGCGCTTAAATATTAAATCAAAATATTCCTCGGAGCTCTGCTCCGGGGTATTCCTTGCAAGGAAGAGTTTGAGAAACCATTGGTTTTTCAAAATAATTAATTACCTTGAGGATACCTCGCAACTCTGCTGCGGGGTAATTCATTTATTTCAGTAGTAAGGGGAGAGTGAGACAGGCATCCCCTTTATTTGAGGAGGTTATTACGCTCGAGTTTTTAAAGGGGAATTTTGATCTTAAAGATCAAAGGGGTCGGTTTGGGGCAAAAACCTAACCTATCTCACTCTCGTTTCAATAACATACATTATTAAGTAATTTTTGTCAAGCTTTGTACTGTTGCAGAGTCAAAGCTACCTTCTGTGGATAATTAATATTATTTAAAGATAAAAATAATGTAGACGCTATTTT
>PETS01000059.1 GCA_002781265.1 Candidatus Falkowbacteria bacterium CG02_land_8_20_14_3_00_36_14
GCAAACGGACGGGGTAAATGACTAATCTACTTATTTATTAATGCGTTCAATTTAACAAATCCTTTTTTATCTAAGTATTCGCTAACATAATAATTACTATCTCTAAAATCAAAAGACTTTTTTTCTTTAGGGTTTATCCAAAATTTAAAACTATATCTTCCGTCCCCATGAGTGCTCTTATTTTCTTTTATTAATTTCTTAAGATTGTTGATTGGGATCGTTATAGTGTGTGGCGCAATCAATCTTCTTCCGCTTTGATAATTTTGTTCAATAACATAAACCAAAAAAATGAAATAGTCAGCAGTAGATCTTTCAATAACTTCTTTCGGAAAGAAAAACCAACCCGGTGAACCTTCGCCATATTTTTCTGTCTCGCTTTTTCTTGGCTCAAAAGCTCGACTACCTTTTACTTGAATAGAAATGATTTTTTTACTTTCAATATTCATTAATATAAGATCAATGCCTTTCATTTGCGCATTAAGAGGTATTAAAACTTCAACATTTTTTGGTGTGCAATCCCTTAGAATACCAGTAACAACCGCTTCATCAGTATTCAAGCTCCAAAAATTTTTATACGCTCTGCCCATATTATTTATATGTTTGTTTTATACAGTTTTATTTAATCTCCCCCACGCCAATTTTCCTAATGTCGGCATTAGTAATACCAAGCCCCAAATCTCTCATAACTTTAAAAGCGTCTGCTGGCCTATTAAGAAAATATTCTTTCAAATCCTTAGGATTAACATAATACGCCTCGCCGTTTTGCTCAACATCTAATAGTATTTTGCCCGATAATCTGCTGGAAAATTTTGAATTTAGATATTTCGTCAGTTCGTCATGTTTAATTCCTAACCCTAAGTTTCTCATAATACTAAAGGCATCGGCCGACCGGCCTAAATAATATTTTTTCTTATCGTCCGGATTAACATACCAACCCTCTCCATTTTTTTCTACCTGCAATAAAATATTTCCGTTCATTCTTTTGGACAAGCTGTTATCTATTTTGGTTACCAATTTTTTTTCTTCCGCAATAACTTTTTGGCTTTCTGTTTCGGTTTTAATATTCGCTTCGTCTCCAGTAATAAATAAACCCAGGGATCCAAGAGCGTTTAAATCAATATTATCCAATATGGCCGAAACTCTTGAATAATTATTATTGTTGCTATTATTGTTATAAGCTACTAAATTGTTTAACCAGCCATTAACTGTGTTAACTGATAATAGATAACCCATTGAATTTAAACTGCCCTTAACAACGGCGGTAGGAATGCCGATAAACGAACCATTTTTTAAATACGCTCCGCCGCCGGAATTTCCATGTTCTATAATCGCGGTTGTTTTTAAATAGCTTCCATCTACTCCGCTAAAATCGCCGCTGGTATAAGTTATTTTTGTGCCGAATTTTGCCGGATAGCCGTAAGTAGTGAGTATCTCGCCTAACTTAATATTACTGCTGTTGCTTTGAGAAATATTAACTGAAGCCAAATTTATATTACTTGGATTTTTTAATTTTAAAACTGCCACATCCGCATTGCCGGACACTTTATAAATATCAGCTATTTGCCTGTCGCCAAAATACGGTTCATCGCCGTAGTTATCTATAAAGCCAACCAAACATCCGGCCGTGCCGGGTAAATTCAAGGTTTAACTGCACCACTTTCAATATATTTAG
>PETS01000091.1 GCA_002781265.1 Candidatus Falkowbacteria bacterium CG02_land_8_20_14_3_00_36_14
ATATTTCCTTTATTTGTTTTTTAAACTCTGCTAACTTTTGATTATCCGGATTGGCTTCTAATAATTTATTATAAGCATCAAGAGCTAAAACTTTTTCTTTATTTATTATACTTATTTCCAGCATTATGTCAAGGTAGCGGGGATTGTTGGGCTCAATATTTAAAGCATTTTTTATATTATGGATTGATTTATCCATATTTTTTATTTCTTTATATACCAAAGCTAAATTAAAATAAGTGTCTGCCCGCTGGCTTAATATAGATGATGCTTTGACAGATTCGTTCAAAATATTATTATCTTCGGTTAATTTTATAATATGCTCAAAAGTCTGGATAGCTTCTTGAAATTTATTATTTTTAAAATACAAATCTCCCAATTGCCTGAACGCTTTAATGTTTTTATTATCCAAGCTTATTATTTCAATTAATTTTTTTTCTATGGCTTCTTCGTTTTCTTCTTTTTTTATTTCATCCAACTCCTGAAACAATTGGTTAAGTTTATCCTCTGAATTTACATTCAACGCCTCCTCTTCTTTTTTATACCGCTCTTTTAATTCAATTAATTTATTATATAACCACTTAAAATATTTAATAACCATTTGCCCCGCCGGTTTTATAGTTCTGGTTAATCTAGCAGTCCATTTGATAATATTTCTTTTTATTCTTTTGCTTATGATTTGTTCCTTAAACTTTGCTTCTTTTTCCGCCGGCATGCTCTCTGTATTAAGATTGGCTAAAACAGGAAATTTTCTAATAATAATTGCTATAATAACAGCCAAACTTATTAATATTAAAATTAAAGGGATTATGTCGTACATATTAAAACTTAAAATTTAAAAATAAAAGCTTTTTTAAGTCGTTATTTCTAATATTTTTATCTGGCCGGCACTGCCAAATAATTTCATTTTTTCTAAAACGACTTTTTCTACCGCGCCAATAGTGGGTCTAAGTAAATTTCTCGGATCTGTTTCTTTTTTATTTTTTAAGCAATTATCAATTAAAGTCCGGCAAAAAATTATTTTTATATCGCTACCGATATTAATTATATTAATGCCTTCTTTTATTCCCTTTTTTATTTTCTTATCTTCAATCCCGGAGCCGCCGTGCAAAACAAACGGCTTTTTTATTTTTTGCTTGATTTGCCTTAAAATATTATATTTTATATCTTCATTTTTATAAACACCATGAGCGGTGCCGATAGCCGCGGCTATGGTATCCACTTTGGTTTCTCTGGTAAACTTAATCACTTCATCCACTTTGGCTATAGGAATATTATCAATTCTTCCGTAAATGTCGCCATGCCCGCCAATAATTGCTCCAACTTCTCCTTGCACCCAAACGTTTCTTCTATGAGCCACTTCCACCACTTGCTTGGTTAAATTGATATTTTCATCCAGCGGCAGAGCCGAGGCGTCGATATGGACCGAAGTAAACCCTGCATTAATGCATTCAAAAACCGAATTCAAGCTTTTGCCATGGTCAAGATGCAGAGCGACTGGAACTTTAGCAGCGATGTTCTTTGCCACCGTGGAAACAAGATGAGTAATCGGCTTTAAACCTATGTATTTAATAGTACTTTCTGAAACTTGAATAATAACCGGCGACTGGGCGCTAACCGCCGCTTGCGCCACTCCTAGAACAGATTCAACATTATGAATATTAAAAGCCCCCAAGGCATAACCTTTTTTTTGGCCATCTTTAACAATATCTTTTATATGTACAAGCATATTTTTAAAACCTATTATTGCCTCGGCCGGCGCTAACGCGCAGCCAGCGAAAAAAAACAATAAAATATTAATTTTATTCTTATTATTTTAAAATTGCTTTAGCTACTTTATAAAATTCATCTTCATCTAAACTGGCTCCTCCTACTAACAAACCGTCAATATCTTCTATATTAACAAATCCTTTTACGTTCCTGCTATTTATGCTACCTCCATATATTATTCGAAAATTATCTTTTACAACTTGCATGCCAAAAATATCGTTAAGGGTTAATTTTATAATTTTATGGGCATATTTAGCTTCAGCCGGCTCAATTGTTATTCCTGAACCAATAGCCCAAATTGGCTCATAAGCAATAATTATTTGCTGTTCGCCGACTATATTAATGCCGCTTAATGCCTGATAGAGCTGATCAGTTAAGATAAAGTCACGCTGGTCGGTTTTTCGCTCTTCGGTATTTTCGCCAATGCATACAATCGGAACTAATTTTCCATTATTTAAGACTGCTTTTAATTTTTGATGGATCATTTCATAGTTTTCTAAAATATATTTTCGGCGCTCAGAATGTCCGATAATCGCATATTCACAGCCGGCCTCAACCAGCATTCCCGGAGAAACTTCCCCGGTATAAGACCCCTTTTCTTCCCAAAAAACATTTTGTGACCCTAGATTAATAGAACTATTTTCCATAATATTTTTTGTATGGCATAAGGAAAGAAAATTTGGGCATATAACAACTTCTCCGCTTTTAAAATTTTTAAATTTATTTTTCATTTTTTTAGCTAATATTAAACTTTCTTTTAAACTTAACCTCATTTTCCAATTAGCTACCACTATTTTATTATTAATAATTTTATTCTTCATATTTTTTTATAATTATATGGTAATTATTTTAAATATAATTTATTAAACCGAAAATATTCCTGCTAATATTATAGCACTTAAAATATATAAAACAAAATCTTATCCAAAATTTTAAAATATTTTTAAGCAATTGGCATTAAGCTGAAATAATAATAACTATAATTTACTATAAACTAATTTTATTAAGTCAATTGTTTGCTGGAATCTTAATCCATCGCTGTTTTCTCCTAAAATTACGGAAATAATTTCCTTTTTATCATTATTAATAAACTGGCCGACAAAACAATAGCCGGCTGATTCGGTATACCCTGTTTTGCCGCCGGTAATGCTTATATCTTCTTGAGGCAAGTTTTCTAATATTTTGTTAGTTGTATAAACAATTTTTTTTCTGCCAGCCGAGGTATTTAATTCATAATTTTCTAATTTTACGGCTTCCCTGATGTCATTATTAGAGAAAGAAATTTTAGCAATCTTTGCTACTTCTTTGGCGGTTGATTTATTATTATCATTAAGGCCAATGGAATCTTTAAAATGAGTATTAACTAAATTCAATTCAGCGGCTTTTTTATTCATTAAAGCGACAAATTCTTCTTCTGTTAATCCGGTAGCATTAACAATGGCGGCGGTGGCTGTATTGTCAGAAGCAATTAAGCTTAAATAAAATAAATCTTTGATTTTAACTTTTTCGCCGGTAAATAAATAAATTTTTCCTCCTTTCCTCCGGTCGCCGGCTTTTATTTGATAAATATTATCCCAACCGGGATTATTATCGATAAAAACCAAGGCCGTAAATAATTTAGTGATGCTGGCGATAGATAATGGTTCATCCGCGTTTTTTTCAAAAAAAATAACGCCGCTGCCAGCGTCAATAACTATTCCGCCGGCTCCAGATAATTCAAATTCTTCATTAGAAATAAGATTATTAAATTCTATCGGCTTATTGGCATTAAGTGGCAAATTTTTTTCTGATTCGTTGGCGCTGGCCAAATGAAAAAATGGAAAATTCTTCTCCAGCGATACATCCAAAGCTTTTATGTTTAATATTTCTGATGAAATGGAATAAAAATCTTTTATAAAATGTTTTTTGTAAAAATAAAATATGGAAATGACCGCTAAAAAAATAAAAAAACCAGTGGCCATAATAAAAAAAATAATCTTTATATTATTTTCTTTAGCAAATAAATCAGGCTGTTTCAATTCTTCGCTCATTATTTTAAAATATTAATAAATAATTATTTTCCCTTATTATCATTACTGGCTAATATTCTTTCTATAGTATCGTCTTCGCTTAATCGGTCATAGTCAGGCAACTCTTTTATATTATTTATGCCTAAGAAACGAATAAAATCAAAACTTACATTATAATATGTTTCACCTATTTTTTTATCTATTTTGGCTTCAATTAATCCCCGCATCAATAAATTTCGTAAAATTAAAGAACAATTAACTCCCCTAATTCTATCTAAATCCATTTTGGCAATCGGCTCTCGATAAGCGATTATGGTCAGAGTCTCCAGACTCGGCGGTGTTAATTCTCCGGAAGTTTCATCTTTTATATAATCCGTTATTAACTTGGCATTTTCTGGAGAGCTGACCATCTGATATTTTGAATTATTTTTAATAATTTGGATGCCTCTATTTTCTTTTTTATAAATTTCTATTAATTCATCACTGGCAGTTTGCACTTCTTCGGCGGTTTTTTTTATTAATACTGACAATTCCTTAATTGACATTGGCTTGGCGGAAATAAAGAGTAGGGATTCAATTTGCGATTTTATACTCATATATAATACTAATTATCAATATTAAATTCTCATTATTCTTTGCTAATTAAAATTTCACCGAATAATTTTTTTTGGCTGACCGCCACTTCTCTTTTTTTTATTAATTCTAACATGGCTAAAAAAGTTACTATTATTTCTGTTTTTGAATTTGATTTAGTGAAAAATCTATTAAAACTTATTTTGATTCTATTAATTATCATCTGTTTTATTTCTAATATTTTATCTTCAATACTTATCTTCGGCTCTAATTTTTTCTCTTCTAATTTTTCAGAAGGCTTAAGTCTGGCTAATAATTCTTTAAAAACTTTTTTAAAATCTACGGTAGTAATTCTTTTGGGCGGTGAAAATAAGTTAATATTGCTCAATATAGCCCGCCGGTTAAATTCGCGGGCAAACATAAACTTTTTATTATTTATTATTTTTTCAATTTTTTTCTTGGCTTCCAAGAACTCTTTATACATTCTTAACTGCTTGGTTAAATCTTCCAATTCTTTTTCCTCCTCCGGATAAAGATAAGGCAGTAAGGCCCTTGATTTAATAAGCAAAAGCTTAGTGGCGACAACTAAAAAATCCGCCATTTCATCCGGATCTATATTTGTTATTTTGCTTACATATTCTATAAATTGATCAGTAATATGAACCAAGCTTACTTGGGTAATATCAAGCTCTTCTTTTTCTATTAATCTTAATAATAAGATTAAAGGCCCTTCAAATTTTTCTATTTTAATTGTCACCATTTTTTAACTTTACTTTTAATTTTTGGCTTTACTTTTTCTTTAGCGAAACTAATAATTTTATTTTCTTTTTTATTCCAAATGATCCTAATGTGGCATTTTCCAATTTAATAAAATCTTTAACCGCCATTTCCACTGAATGGTTAAAGCTTCCTCCGGAGAAAACCGCTTTTTTGGCTTTAGCCAAGCCCTTATCCATAACCACCGGCAATTTATAAAGCCCGCCGAAAGCGCTTAGAGTTCCGGCTTTTATATCTAAAATTTTTTTCATTAATTTTTCCCCGGAAATATTAACTGCTTTTATTTTTTTATTTTCCATAGCGCCGATACATTTTCCTAATTTTTTAAAATCCAAATTATAATCGGCCGGCAATAATACCAAATAATAATCTTTATCAGCTGTAACCAGCAAAGATTTGGCAATTTCGCTTAATTTTTTATGCATAGTGGATGCGGCGTCAAAAGCAGTATAAACGGTTTTATGCTCTAATATTTGATGTTTTATCTTATTTAAATATTTTTCTAGCTTAACCGACGGTTTTTTCCCTATATATTTATTTTTTATAGTTTCTTTTTTAATCATATTTTTATAATTATTTAATAATCTATGCACATATTATACCCTAAATTGGCGTCTTAATCAAAAAGAGCCAGTTCAATTTGAAAAAGAATCAGCTCTTAATTTTCTTACTGCCTAGATTATAGTTTATTTAAATTTTATGATTATTTTTATTATTAGATTTAATCTGTAATCACCGGCTTGCTAATATCAACTACGTTCTGCCTGATGCATTGATAGCCCTCGTCGTGTATCCATCTTTTGCCATATGGATATTGGTTTATATCATTATCATTTCTATTTGAAGTTTTAAAATCCGCGCATAACTCATATTTATTATTATCAATTGCTTTATAGTCAAATTTTTTCTTTGTCAGCGGATTTTCTAAATCGCTGTCGATTAAATAATTTATATCGCTTTTTAATTCATCTAAATTTGCAGGTAATTTTTTATTATCATTATAATAATTATTGATGGCGTTATCAATAGTACTGAATTTCTGAATAATTAAATCATCATAATTTATATTTCTTGTTTTTGCCGGAGAATCAATAAAGAAAAATGAGGCTATTAAAACTATAATTACTATAGCCAGCGTAGCATAGGAATAAATGGTTATGGTCTTGTCTTTTATATTAACCACGTTTTCCCTTTTAATATCATATAAATAATAAGTAAAAATTACAGCTGATATAAGAACCGCCGTAATGGCTTTAAACACGAATTTAATTGTTAATTCTCCGCCCAAAAAGCTGTTGATAATTCCGATCAGCCATCCAATCACCACCACCGATGATACGAAAAGGATAAAATAAGTCAGCCATTTGCGCACGCCCGAATTTTTGTCAATCTTGCCGGAAAATAAATTTTTATTAATCTGACGCATTACTAAATAGTAAATCGGAGTAGAAATGATAATGGCGGAAATGGCGAACTTTAACGCTTCTTGCGAAAAAACGCCGCTATAATTACTAATAGCGTCGGCTATATTTTTATTGATAATCTGAAAAATAATCATACCGGTTGATAAGGCCATAAATACTAATGCCACCATAGAAAGCATATAGAAAAAGGCGGATTTAGCGACATTGCTTTCAATTTTTGTTGTTTGAGAGATTGTTTGTTCCATAAATTTAATTTAATAATTATAATTACTTATATCCTACACTATTTTACTAATTTAAGCAAGAAAAAAGCCGATTTATAATTTAAAATCGGCTAAATAAAATTAAAAAAAAATTAAATTTTCATAAAATCAATACAAGGTCCGCCTCCCTTTTCCCTAAGTTCAGTTATTTGATCTCTTTTATTATCATTTCTAGCTTTTTCTTTTGCTTCTTCTTCAGTAACATTATTTATAGGCTTAGATCCTCCGCTTATATAAAAAATAAAATAATCTTTTTTTTCTTTTAAAGTATCCGATTCGGTAGCCATAAATATTCTCCTTCTTCTATGGTTTATAAAAAATTTAATAAATTTGATATTCTTGAAAAGAACTGATAATATTTTTTACCTCGTTTTTTAATTTATTATATATCTTTAATTTAGTCATCTTATTTAAATAACTTTGCACCGCCAGCCTTAATACTTTTATACCATCGGAAGAAATGGCCAATATTTCTTTTTTATTATCATTATTATTGCATTCTTGGCAAATTAATCCGCCTTTTGACAAATCAAAATAATTATTAGCCGGAGAAACTCTCTTTTTACATTTTAAGCAATTATATAATTCCGGCTTATATCCTAGCTGTGACATCAGCTTTAATATAAAAAAATATTTTAATAATTGATAATTTTTTCCGGCTTTATCTAAAATTTTTAAAAACTCTGTTAATAAATTAAAAATTGATTCATCCGCTTCCCCTTCCTTTATTATATTATTGAATATCCTAATCGCATCTCCGGCCGCATTAATCTTATCTAAATCGCTTTTTATACCGACAAAACATTCAATATTGACAGCGCTGCCGATGTAATCAACCTGCCTCCCCCGTATAGCCATAATCTGAGATAAGCTTATCGGTTCTAAATGGCCGGCTAATTTTGATTTTAGCTTTTTGACGCCGCGAGCTACTAAAATTATTTTTCCTTTGGCCGGACTATATAAAGTTAATTTACTGTCATACTCACGCCAATCTTGACGATCTAAAATTATGGCTTTTGTTAAATAAGTTTCATCCATAAAGCTAAACTTTATCCAAATATGTTACAATTGCAGCAATTAGGGTTACCTTTGGGGTTTCGCTCTCATGTGGTATGGTGGGAAGATTATTTAATTAATAA
>PETS01000079.1 GCA_002781265.1 Candidatus Falkowbacteria bacterium CG02_land_8_20_14_3_00_36_14
TATTTTTCGCATAAGCAATTATTTCCTAAATGAATTAATTGCTCATATTAACATACTTTAGGGTGGTGCAGTAGGGTTTGAATCTCTTGTAAAAAATTAAAACCCTTGATATAATATTATCCTTTCTGCTATAATTACAAAGTCCTTATTTATATTTAATCACTTTAAAATACAAATTATAAAACATTCTTTTCCGTTATCCCCGCTTTTCCCTTCTGTCATCTCCGCGAAAGCGTGGATCCAGACACCACGAACAATTTTTTTTAAATAATTAAATTATTCCAAATTAGACGTTTCTTCTGGTTATTTTTACTTGACTATAATAAATGACGGACGGTGGAACCTGGATTCCCTGTCTGCCGACAGGCAGGCCGCCTGCGCTCGCCTCGCTGAAGCTATGGCGAAGCGGGCGGGAATGACAAAAAAATGTGGGAATTAAAAAGTGCAGGACAATATTTAAAGCTAATTTTATAATAACAACTATGAATAAATTTATATTTAAAAGCAATTTTAAGCCCACCGGCGACCAACCGCAGGCAATCGCCAAACTTGTTGATGGGCTGAAAAAAAATTATAAAGACCAAACGCTTTTGGGTATTACCGGGTCGGGCAAGACTTTTACTATGGCGAAAATTATTGAACAAATACAAAAGCCGACTTTGGTAATTTCCCATAACAAAACATTGGCGGCCCAGCTCTATGGTGAATTTAGGCAGTTTTTTCCGGATGCGGCTGTCCATTATTTTGTTTCCTATTATGATTACTATCAGCCCGAGGCGTATATTCCCCATACCGATACTTATATTGAAAAAGAAACCGCCATCAATGAGGAAATAGACCGCCTGCGCCACGCCGCCACCCAATCCCTGTTAAACCGGCGAGACGTTTTAATCGTGGCCAGCGTCTCCTGTATATACGGTCTAGGGTCAAAAAAAGATTATGAATCCATGAGTAAGCATTTTTTTGCCGGGCAAAAAATAAAAAGAAACGAACTTTTAAGGCAATTAATTAATATCCAATATGTCCGCAATGATATTTCCTTTTTACGGGGACAATTCAGGGTTAAAGGAGAAAATATATTTATACATTTATCTACCGGCGAATCTATTATTAAAATAAACATGTTGGGGGATGTTATAGATAAAATATGGCTGATAAACACAAACGGCCGGCAGATATTAACTGACCAAATAAATAATATCCGCTCTAACTTCGTTTCTGCATCCGAAGTTGCGATTTTACCGGCTAAGCATTTTATAACTCCAGACGAAAGAATAAAAACTGCGCTTAAAACAATCAGAGATGAATTGAATATGAGGTATAAAGAGCTTTTAAAACAAAACAAACCAGTGGAAGCGGAAAGATTATTGCGCAAAACCAATTATGACCTGGAGATGATTGAACAAGTTGGTTATTGTAACGGCATAGAAAATTATTCCCGCCATTTAACCGGCCGCGGCCCCGGCAGTCCGCCGGAAACTTTAATAGATTTTTTTTCTAAAGATTTTTTAATTTTTATTGACGAATCCCATGTCACTCTGCCTCAAATTCGGGGCATGTATGCCGGCGACCAATCGCGCAAGCAAACGTTGATTGATTTTGGCTTCCGCCTGCCATCCGCCCGCGATAACCGACCGCTTAATTTTGCAGAGTTCAATTCTAAAATAAATAAAATAATTTATGTGAGCGCTACGCCGTCTGACTATGAAATAAAAAAATCCAAGCAAGTGGCAGAACAGATTATCCGCCCCACCGGCCTCTTGGATCCGAAAGTTGAGGTCCGCCCGACGGAAAACCAAATTGCCGATTTAATAACTGCCATAGAAAAAAGAGTCGCTAAAAAACAAAGGGTGCTGGTAACTACGCTTACCAAGCGCATGGCCGAAGAACTGTCTGATTATCTGCAGGAAAAACAAATAAAAGTGAATTATTTGCATAGCGAAATAGATACGCTGGAGCGAGTGGAAATTCTGCGCGACCTCCGCCAGGGCAAATATGACGTTTTGGTCGGCATTAATCTTTTAAGGGAAGGACTGGATCTGCCGGAGGTTTCCTTGGTGGCCATATTGGACGCTGATATGTCAGGATTATTTAGAAACGAAACCGCGCTTATCCAAACTATGGGCCGAGCCGCCCGCCATGTTGAGGGCAAAGTAATTCTTTATGGCGATACTATAACTCCGGCTATGCGCTACGCTATTAATGAAACCAAACGCCGGCGCCATATTCAAAAAATTTATAATAAAAAACACGGCATCACGCCGCGCACTATAAAGGCCAAATTCCATGAAAGCATGCTGTAAAAATTTTATTTTCCAAACATTCTTTTTTTCCTTCTTAATTTATGATAGGAAATAGCAAAACGATGGGCTTCGTCCCGCACTCTCTTAATTAAATGTAAAGCCGGAGAGGCTAATGGCAGTTCTAATGGCTTTTTTTCTCCGGGAAAAAATATTTTATCCGGGGCTTGCGCCGACCGCAGTCCCTGGCCTTTGGCTATAGCCAAAGCCGGTATCTCTAGTTTATTTTTTTTTAATACGCTTAAAATCGCATTAAGCTGTCCCTTGCCCCCGTCCACAATAATTAAATCCGGTATAGGCCATTTGGAAGCAAGGCTTCCAAGTAAACTTGGAAGCCTTGCTTCCAAGTTATCTGAATGTTTGAATCTTCTTTCTAAAACTTCTATTAACATCCTAATATCATTAGCTTGTCCCTCCCCTGTTTTAATCTTAAATTTCCGATACTGGCTTTTGTCCGGCTCTCCATTGGAAAAAACCACCATTGATCCGACTGCTTCCCGCCCGAAAATATTTGCAATATCATATCCCTCAATTCTATCAGGAACTTTTTTAAAATTAAGAATTTTGGCCAGCTCTACCACGTCGACAACATACTTGTCAGATAAACTGATAATTTTAGTATGCTCTAAAACATTTTTTATATTTATCAATTTATATTTTATTTTTCTAATTTCACTTTCCAGCTCTAAATAATTATGGCTAACCGGATTAAACTTCTTTATCTTTTTTTCTAAATTCTTAATTTGTAATTCGTAATTTTTAATTATTTTATTCTTCTTTCCTTCTAAAAATAAAATTATCGGCTTTGTTACCTTCTGCTTATATTCCTTCTGGTTAATTTTGCCGGCGCATATTCCCAGACAGCGATTAATCTGATAATAAAAGCATGGTTTAATCCCTTTCTTCCGATTAGTGCAATAAGGCCATATTTTCCTTATCGCTTTTACAGTTTCGCGCACAGCGGTAGAACTGGTATAGGGTCCAAAATATTTTCCGGCCTTGTCTATATTTCTGGTGATAAATATTCCGGGGATTTCATCGGCGATGGAAATTTTAATATAAGAAAATCTTTTGTCGTCGCGGAGCAAAATATTATATTTGGGCTGATATTTTTTTATTAAATTCGCTTCCAATAATAATGCCTCTATTTCCGAATCAACCTCAATCAACTTGATGCTATTTATTTCTGCCAGCATTTTATTTTTTGCTGGCGAATAACTAGCGCTTTTTTGCCAATAAGACAGCACTCTATTCCTTAAGCCAGAAGCTTTACCGATATAAATAATTTCGCCGGCCCTATTATAAAATTCATAACAGCCTGGCGATGAAGGAATATTTAATTTTTTTACTTTAATTAAATCCATATTTTTTGTAGCTATATCATAATCCAAATATTTTTATCCGTCAAAATAAAAAAAACAATCCTGATTTTTCAGATTATTTTTTTTATTAACTTATATTATTAACTGACAGTAATTGCCTGCACCGGGCAGGCCTCAACCGCCTTGAGGGCGCATTCTTTGTCATCTTGGCTTATCACTTCCGATTTGCCCTCTTCATCTAATCTGAAAGTGTCCGGGCAAAGAGCGGCGCATGAACCGCAGCCGATGCAAAGATCTTTATTAACGGAAATTGGCATAAAATATTTATTGATTCTACGGCGAAAATAACATTTAGCAATAAAATCTTATTAATTATTAACTTTTTTTCCAGTTTAATACATATTGGCAATTATGGCAAGAAAAACAAAATTATTCTTTACGGCTATTCAGCATCTTATTTATCTTTTTTACTAATTTTGCCGGAGTGGTATGGATTTTTATCAAATAAGCGTCAGCTCCCAGACTAATAGCTCTTTTTATATCGTCTTCTTGGGCGCTGTTAAAAAAAACTATCAATGGTATATGCTTAGTTGTTTTATTAATCTTTAATATTTTTATTGAACTATGCCCATCCACCGCCGGTATGGTCATGTCCATAATAATTATATCAAATTGCTTTATTTTTTCCGGCCTAAGCCCCCAGATGCCGTTTTTAATCACTTCCACTATAAACCCGGCCCTTTTCAGCCCTAGCTTGTATATATTAATAATCTCTTCCTCGTTTTCTATTAATAAAATTTTTTTAAACATAAAATTTTATTTTATTATTTAGGCCTATTTATTTTTTATCTTCTTTTTTATCGGCAAGGTAAAACAAAAAGATGAACCATGCCCGCTACCCTTGCTCTCGGCCCATATTTTTCCTTTATGTGATTTTATCAGCATTCTAGACACGTATAAACCCAGCCCCGTCCCTTCGGTGTCAACCAATGACATGCCCAGGCCGCGGGAAAACTTTTTAAATAATTTCGGCATATCTTCATGGCGTATGCCCAAACCGCTGTCGGACACGCAAAATTCAACATTTTCCTTATTCGCCTTTAAGCTGACAATTATTGATCCGCGCGTGGTATATTTAATGGCATTATTGATTAAATTAATAATAACATTTTTTATTTTTTCTTCATCAATATTGATTATCGGTATTATTTTATTCAATTTTTTATAAATTAACCGCAAATTTTTTTCTTCAGCGCTATGGGATAATTCATTTATGGCGTTTTTTACAATTTCTTCTATCTTGCTGTCCTGAAAATTAAAATATAACCGACCCGATTCAATTCTTGATACATTTAATAAGTTTTCAACCAGCTGAATGAGTTTTTCATTGGCGCTATAAACTCTTTTTAAAACGCTTATCGCCTGATTATTAAATTCCCCGAAATCACCGTCAACCATCATGGAAACATAGCCCTTAATGGCAGTCAAGGGCGTGCGCAATTGATGCGAAGCCAAGGAAATAAAATCACTCTTGGTTTTATCTAATTGCCTGAGCTTTTCGTTGGCCTTTTTAAAATCGTCTAATTCTTTTTCATTAACGCTGTCTTTATTTATATTATGATTTAATAAATTTTTTAATATTCCCATATTTTATCAATTATTCTTAATAATATATTTATTTTAACATATTTTGTGATTAGCCACAAAAATTTGACAATATTTTTTTTATTTGCTAAATTATAAATAACATTAAAAACTATAAATCCTACAAGCTAGATCCTCCGATTATATCGGAGGGTTGGGTCTAGTTTATCCTGAATAAATCGGGAAAGGTGGCTTTTGCTAAAATCCGGCGCTATACGCTGGACAAAGTGAAAGCCCAGCTTCCTCCGTAACCAGAGGATAACTGATATCATCCGTTAATTTTTTATAAATTTCAACGGAGATAGAGTCAGTAAAAGAGGCTATTAATCCGTCTTACTGGCGGATTTTATTAATCTATCAATTAATATTAATAGCTATAAAGGTGGCACCGCGGGAATCTCTCGACAAGTTTGAAACGAATACCTCTCGTCCTTATATCCAAATTTTTTAGTTTGGGTATAAGAACGAGAGGTTTTTTTATAAACCCCCACGCCTTGACCACAGGGCATTATACCCTGCGGCAAACGACAACCCCTGCGCCAAGAGCGCAGGGCATTCAAGGTGTGGGGGTAAAATATATTATTAATGTTCTTTTGAAAGAAGGAGTGTAAAATATGGCCATGGTATTGGTTCATAAAAATTGCGGCGGCAGAATAATTATTGATGGCGATAAGTATGTATGCATAACCTGCAATAAAGCAGTCGAAAAAAAAGAAACACGCTGGATAAAAATTAAGGGCAATCAAGTGGGCTGGGCAAGCGGTATAAAAAAATAAAAACCAAAGAGGAGTAAATCTACTCCTCTTTTTTCTTTTTTAATAATTAACTATTCTCCTAACTTTTTCTTTAAATAATCTTCTAACTCATCAATTTTAACCCTCTCCTGCTTCATGGTATCCCTGTCCCTGACCGTAATATCATTATTCTGCAAACTATCAAAATCTACGGTCAAACAAAAGGGCGTGCCGATTTCATCCTGCCTTCTGTATCTTTTGCCGATATTGCCGTTATCGTCAAACTCGCACATAAATTTTATTTTAAAATTATCATAAATTTCTTTGGCCTTAGCAACAAGCTCGGTCTTATTTTTAAGAAGCGGGAAGACAGCGGCCTTAATCGGCGCCAAATTATTTTTAAATTTCAAAACTGCCCGTTTTTCTCCATTCACTTCTTCCTCCGTATAGACATCGCAAATTACCGCCAGCAAAGTCCGGCCCACCCCCGCGGAAGATTCAATGATATGGGGAACATATTTTTTGCCTTTTAGCTGGTCAACATACGTAAAATCTTGCCCGGAATATTTGCTATGCTGTGATAAATCATAATTACCTCTGGCATGGACGCCTTCTAATTCTTTGAACCCAAATGGATAATTATATTCAATGTCATAGGCCTCTTTGGCGTAAAATACCAGGTTATCATGCTTCTTCCAACTTAGATTTTCCTTTCTGATTCCTAAACTTTTTACATAATAATCCCAACGATATTTTTTTAATTTTTCATATTCTTTCATTTCTTCGTCCGGACTGGTAAAGTATTGCATCTCCATCTGCTCAAATTCGCGGGTGCGAAAAATAAACTGACGGGCAGTGATTTCATTCCGAAAAGCTTTCCCGATTTGGGCAATCCCGAAAGGTATTTTCACCCGAGACGAATCCAGCACATTCTTGTAATTCACATAAATCCCCTGACAGGTTTCTCCGCGCAGATATACCGGGTCTTTTGTCCAATCCTCGGTAAAATTTCCTAAATTTGATTTTACCAAAAGATTAAATTTCCTCGCTTCAGTGAAATCTTTCGCGCCGCAATTGGTGCATTTTATTTTGTCTTTATTTTTCAAAAAAATTTTATTAATTTCTTCATCGCTCATTTTTTCATCCGCCGCGATCCCAACATCTTTAAGTAAGTGGTCCACCCGTAGCCGAGAATGGCATTTCCGGCATTCGGTCAGAGGATCGGAAAATCCAGCCACATGTCCTGATGCCTCCCAAACTTTCGGGTGCATAAAAATAGCGCTATCCAGTCCGACTATGTCATCGCGCAGCTGCACCATGTTTTTCCACCATTCTTTTTTAATGTTATTTTCCAATTCCGCGCCATAAGGGCCAAAGTCGTAAATTGCCGAAAAACCGCCGTAAATTTCCGAAGACGGAAAAATAAAACCCCTCCTTTTGCAAAGAGAAACTATTTTTTCCATAGTTACATTTTTATCCATATATTTATCTTTTATTTTCCTTAAAAACTATAAATTTCTTACAAATTTTTATTATTTTTAAAATGCCGTTTTATAAACCAAGCTACTCCTAATATTAACAATATTCCTATGATCGCGTCAAATTTATGGAAATAAACCCCGAGAGCGTTCCAATGATCGCCGAGCTTCTTGCCGGCATAAGCCAAGCCAAAACACCAGGGCAGAGAGCCTAAAAAAGTATAAATAATAAATTTGGTAAAATTCATTTTGGCGATTCCGGCCGGCAGAGAAATAAACGTGCGCACTACCGGCAGCATCCGCGAAAAAAACATGGCGCTGGAGCCATATTTATGGAAAAATTTATCAGCTAAATTAAGGTCATGGCGGGACAGTAAAATATATTTGCCGTATTTCTCTATAAACG